>DASWDX010000312.1:0-7717 GCA_036395055.1 Pyrinomonadaceae bacterium
TAACCAACGTTTGCAGGTCAGGACCAAAAAGGAGGGAATTCAGATGGGTGGCGTCATTTATTCCGATAGCGCAGATAAGGCAGCGCGTTTTATCATGGACTGCAATCAAACAAACTTGCCCATCATCTTTTTCCAGGATGTCACCGGATTCATGGTAGGCCGCGATGCGGAACAGAGCGGGATCATTCGCAGCGGTGCGAAGCTGGTGAACGCGGTCAGCAATTCCATCGTGCCGAAAATCACGGTCGTTGTGGGCGGGTCATTTGGCGCGGGGAACTACGCGATGTGCGGAAAGGCATATGATCCACGGTTTATTGTTGCCTGGCCCACGGCGCGCTACGCGGTAATGGGCGCGGCCCAGGCATCCGATACGGTGTTTGCGATTCTCGCTCGCGCACGGGAGCGAGGCGACAAGAAGGCGACACATGAAGAACTGGATGAGCTCCGTATAAAAGTGAAGCAGAGCTACGAAGAGCAAACCGACATCCGCTATGGCGCGGCACGCGGCTGGGTGGATGCGATTATTCAGCCGCACGAAACCCGCGATGTCTTAATTCGTTTGTTGCAATACGTCACGCGACCGAAATCCAAAGGAGTCTTTCATACCGGTGTTATCCAAGTTTAATTCGACATTCGTCATTAGGATTTCGACATTCACCTCATGCCCACCGTCTTGATCGAAAAGCAAACGCCGCAAATAACTGTTCTTACTCTCAATCGACCCGAGCGCCGTAACGCGCTAACGATCGACTTACTCAGTGAGCTAAACGCCGCCATCAAGATCGCTTCCGATCAGCCGGACGAGCGCGTGATCATTCTGCGAGGAGCGGGCGCGGCATTTTGTACCGGGCTGGATTTGAAGGAAGCGGCCGACCAGACAAAGGCGCACGCGACGGCCGAGATGGTGGCAAACACCTTGATAGCCATCAGCCAAACCCGTCTTATCACGATCGCTGCAGTGCATGGCGCAGCGGTTGCGGGCGGCGCCGGGATTATGTCGGCATGCGATTTTGTTGTCGCCGCACAAGGCACGAAAATCGGTTATCCAGAGGTGCGTCGCGGGCTGGTCGCCGGACTGGTGATGACTTTCCTGCGCCGGCAAGTAGGCGAACGAAACACGCGCGAGCTGTTGCTAGGCTCCGAATTAATCGACGCCGAACATGCAAAGGAAATCGGTCTTGTGAATCGTGTTGTCGCAAAAGCTGATTTGATGACTGAAGCGCAAAAGTTTGCGCAATCGGTTCTGCAGGGCGCTCCTTGCGCGCTGGCGCAAACCAAACGATTAATCGAAGAACTTTGGTCGAGCTCGGTGAAAGAAGATGTCGATCTTGCGCTGAAGTATCACATGCAAGCGCGCGAATCGGAAGAAGCGCGCGAAGGCATAGCCGCCTTTAACGAAAAGCGGAAGCCGAACTGGGTGAGCTAAAAAATGGTAGCGCAGGCTTCCAGCCTGTGGGGAAACCGGGCATCTTGCCCGGGCGCACTATATGGATGTTAATGGGCAACCGGGACGACCGCCGGCCCCACAGGCACGATGCCTGTGCCACGTCAGACTGAGTCTGCGCCTAGACGGTCTAAGCAGGCTGCGGCGGCGGAGCAACGGCTACCGCCGGCGAAGCCGAAGGCCCTTGATACTGCGCGCTGCCGAAACCAAGGATCGGACAGAAAATGATGCCCAAAAGAGCGAGGCCGATTCCGAAGCCCACACCTTTACCGAAGCTCTTCGCCATATCGATGCAGAGAATAATTCCTACGATGATATTAACGAACGGGATAAACATCAAAATGATCCACCAGCCGGGACGGCCGACAATCTTGCACCAGATGTAGAGATTATAGATCGGGATAATGCTGGCCCAGCCAGGCTGTCCGGCTTTCGTGAACACTTTCCACATCGCAATGATCAGCAGCAGTGCGATGAGCAGCCCTACGATCATTGAAAGTGGGCTGGGAGGCTTGCCTTCAGTGCTGTATTCGACTTGCGCAAGCAACGAAGCGTTGTGAAACAGGAGATTTTGGGTGAATTGGATGAGGGTTGTCATATTAGGTTATGGAGTTGAAGGCTCAGGTCTAACGGGCTGCATCTTAGTGGGCAAGCAAAATCTTTGAACCTTTTCTTTATGCGGGTTCCGCCAGGGAGTCCGAAGGCGTTCGGAGCTAACGAATACGTCTAGTCGCCACCGTCATCACCGTTTCTAAGAGGTTGGTGCGAGCGTTTGGCATGCCGGCGAAAGCATTTCGCCTTGATAGATCTTTGCGTTGCGGTCCAGATTGCTTTGGCAAGGCACCAAAACATTGCGCGTAAGGCGGCTTTACGAACTGCAGGCTGCGCGCGATGGTCGGCGCGCAGATGAAAACGAAAAGCGCGTCGCCGAAACTCAAGTGGCAGGCCAAGCCCGGATGGGGCGTGCCGCTGGCGTGGCTGACACTTTGCGTTGTCTGGAGCTCGACGTGGCTCATCATCAAGATCGGATTGCGCGATCTCCCGCCCATTTCTTACGCGGGCATCCGTTTCCTGGTCGCGATTGTTGTCCTTTTCGCCGTATCCGTCGGGCGAGTGGGCTTGTTACCGCAGCGCGGGTTCGATTATCTGTTGCTGGCTTTTACTGGCGTTCTGATGTTTGCCGTAAATTACGGGCTGCTTTTCTGGGGCGAGCTTCACGTTTCCTCCGGGCTGGCAGCTGTATTGCAGGCGACCATCCCGATCTTCGGCATGCTCTCCGCGCACCTGCTGCTTCCCGATGAACCACTGCAGCTGCACAAGCTTCTGGGCGCGCTTCTCGCGCTTGGCGGCGTAGCACTGATTTGCGAGCGTCTTCTCGGATTCAACGGATTCATGGCCTTCTGGGGTGGGTTGGGTATAGTTTTTGGCGGTGCGAGTGCGGCGTTTTCGAACGTGTTGCTCAAGGCCCGCGCAATCCAACTGGCGCCGGCGATGATTGCTGCGTGGCAAATGATTTTCGGTGCAGCGCCATTGCTCTTGATTGGATTTATGGTTGAAGGAAATCCCTTGAAGTTCCATTGGAGCGCGGTGTCGATTTTCTGTCTGCTTTACCTCGCGGTAATCGGCTCGGCGCTCACGTTTCTCCTTCTTTACTGGTTGTTGCCGAGAATGACTGTCGCCAGGCTACAAGCAATCTCGCTCATCACACCACCCGGCGCTGTCGCGTTAGGTTGGGCAGTTGGCGGCGAGACATTTTCCCTCTGGTCGCTCCTTGGCGCATGCCTGGTTCTCGCCGGTGTGTGGATGATTTTCCGAAAGGGAGACGAGCCGGAGCCGCTAATTCAGGAAGGTTAAGATGGCTATCGGGCTGGCGGGAGGAAGAGCCAGCTCAATTCTTTACATCAATGACTAGCCGTGTTGGATTTTCGAGCTCTACCACGCGGTAAGGCTTCTTCGCATTAAGGCCGAACACGAATCCAACCTTCGCTTCAAAATCGCAGGTCAAAACGAGTTGCTTCAGGTTCGGGCAATTCAGGTGGCGATCGCGGTCAGTGATAGTTGGTTGCCCTGCGTCAGTGTGTGCCTCCGCTGTATCCATCGAAATCTGCAGAAATGCATTCCCAGTGACGCCGATATTGTTTCCAGAAGCACACTGCTTAATCGGAGGATGAACGTATCGAACCTTCCAGGTTGGATGATGAAATCCCTCACAGGTAAAGACGATCCGATCGAATCCGTTACAACATGCCGTCTCTGCTTTTTGCACGAGCACGACGTGGGTTGCGGCGTGACCTTGGTGGCGTGGATTCAGAGTACCTGTGAAAGTAGCGGGTATCGGCTTTCCGTTGTCATCTGTTAGGCTGCACAATGCAGACGGCGCGTGCCCCTGAGTCGCACAGCCAGTTAGAGCAAGAAGGAAACCGACACCAATTAGGGTCGATAGGAAGCTTAGGACAATAGACGATTTTTTCATAGACGAGGCTTCTTATCTTGTTGCTGGTACGTCACTGAGGGAAAATGTCAGGCGGGGCTGAAGGATATTTGGCCTTCAGGTTATTGAAGTACTTCTTGTAATCGGTTCCTTCCTCGGCAGGCATCCATTCCAATAGCGTCCATCCCTTTGTCATTTGTTGCAGAAGTCCAGACTGCGATTCGTAGTGTTGTTTCCCGTTTGCGGATTGTGGATTGACCTGTATCCAGGCCCATCCGTTATGAACCTTCAAGTACGGAACAATCAGCACCACGTTCTTTCGTCCCTGGCGATCCAACGCGTGTTTAGTTCCCTGGATGATTGCGTTCCTCTCTGCGCTGCTCTCGGGCGGTGTATGCGCGGTGTTTACCGAAGCACAGCCCGATAGAAGCAGAGACGTAGCCAAAATTGCCGTTCCGAGGTGATTCTTCATAGGTGGAATTTGTTAATGCCAAATTCCAACGGCACAGTCAATCGTTTTGGGAACCCGCGTTTTAGCCAGTGAGCAACGCTGGATCGACCGATGGCTGCACGGAGAGGTTTCAGCCTACCAGCATCAGGAACTCCGGGTTATCCGCTAGATCCTTGATGAATGGGCTACTGGATGGCCGGCCGTCTTTTGAATCGTAACGAAGTATTTCCTTCGAGTTACGGCTGGCAACATAGAGGAAAGCATCATCGCCGAATGCCATTCCGGCGGGGCCATTAAGACCACCGGACTTTGATTCGACAAAGACGCTCGTGGCGTTTTGGTGAAGATCATGTCGCAGAATTGAATCGTTTCCGCCGCTTCCGATCAGAAGATAACGATCGTCTGGACTATGCAGCAGATGGATTGGCTTATCGAGTCCGTCGCTTCGTGAAACAAGATTTCGCAGATAGCGACCCGTGCACGCCTCATAAATACGCACGCAGTCGGCAGCACGATCCGCGACATATAAAAAGTCGTTATTGGGGGTGAAAATCACCTTTCTAACGTCCAGGAGACCGTTTGATGCAAGCTTTGCCGATGGAACGAAAGTTCCAGGCGGTGGGTCCATTTCAAGATTAAGGCTTTCAGGAAAGGGCATCGGCATCCCTGGCCGACCTGTCTTGCTGGTAGGACCGTGATACCTCGCGACGAGATTCGTATTTTGGCTTGAAACGTAGAGATCACCGTTGGAATCAAACGCTACGTTAAAGGGATGGTCGATCCCAGGATTCAAGTCCGCGTGGCGCTTCACGAAAACACCGGCAAAGTCGTGCTGCCCATCTTTATTGAGCGCGCCCTTAAACTTTAGAACCTCGCTATATTCGAAATACGCGTTGACTACGTACAGATTTTTGTCCGGCCCGAACACGAATCCTCGCAGCTCACGAAGCGTAATACCGTTAGGAACGCTCTTTTTGTTTAACGCCTTCCGTAATTTCTTCCCGTCAGTGGAATAGACGTGAATGTTGTTTAACGAGATCTTCTCGTCGCCGCCGTGAAAACTAATGTACCATTCTTTCGGCATAATTACGCTTTTACCCCGCCGCGGTTTAGCAGAGTAAATCGGTTCTTACTCGAATCTTAAATACTCTCCGCAAGATATCACCGGTAAACAACGCCGTTTCTTAAGGCTCCTTCGCTGTCCATATGTAACGGAAGAAACGTCTATTCTCTCAGAATTCCTCACCCGAATCTTATCGAGGCTTTTTACCTTTCGCAGGGGAGTTTTTGGTGAACATTATGCCATTAGTACGCATCAATGCGCAATTGAGGGTTGAAACATGAATTCTGTTTCGGACGAGTCGCTTCCTCTTGGAGACCCTCCATTGGTGGGACATCCCACGCCTAATGACGTTACCGAAATCGCCCAGCGACTTATCCCGTTTCCCTTCACTCCTCCTGATGTGAAGCTCAAAGACAAAGATGCTCTCTCGGCCTCGAAGGACTGGTTCACCAAGCATGACAAGAAAGAAATTGATCAGCTTGATAGTCTCGATTTCTATGTCTCGAGCGGACCCCAAAGCGTGGGCGTTGTCCCGAAACTTCATAACACTTCAGCGGGAATAGAGATCTATGAGCTCCCTTCAACGCTAAGCAAAGAAACGTTCGAAGAAACGGAGGGCCCATATCGCCCGGGCAAAACGAAAAAGTACAGCAATAAGAGGTCTGGGAAAAAAGTGGCCAAGTTCAAAGTAGGCTCAATGGCAGAGTCGGGTCTCGCCTGTTTTTACGTGTCTCGGCTGCTGGGGCATCTTGTTGAGGTGCCCTCCGCGACTTATCGGACGATGGATATTCAGGAGTTCCAGAAGGTCGGGGAGCAAGCACGCACGAGCGGCCATCCGAGCTGCACGGAAGCTTGGGCTAATCTTCGAGCGATGGTGAAATCAGGGAATCCGAGAGTGGTTCTTCCAGATGGAAAGCTTGTCTTTGGATCCCTGGCACAGAATCCGCGCGGGGAGAACAGCAGTCCCGAAGATTATTGGACGGTCGGTGCAATTAGAGGCCACAGTTTTTACAGAGTCCTGTCTTCGAGGTCGCCGGTGGCAGATACCTTGAACTTAAATGATACAAGGTGTCTTCAGGACTTGGCGCTCGCCCAGGACATGGCTCGAGGCGTGATTCTGGATTCAATCTTCCGACAGGTTGATCGCCTAGGTAATATCAGTGTCGCCATTTTGCAGCACTATGTGACCAGTGAAGGTAAGGTAAAATGGGATGACAAATTAAGCGACAAGGACAAGGCCGAAGCGGTTAGTCCTATTCAGCCGTTGAAGCGCATCATGTACAAGGATAACGACGACGGGATGATGTGGGGAACAACTTCGATCTCGGTCACTCCGATTCTCAACGACACTCACCACATTGATCAAACGATCTATAATCGGTTGCAGTGGCTGGCAGGTTTGATGCAAGATAGCGAACCAGGGTCGGACGCCAAGATAAAGGACTACTTTGTGAACGTCGTCCACATCTCGAGCGCTAACTATGACAAGTTGAAAGCCAGCCTTATCAAGCAGGCGGAATCGCTCAAAAGCAGAGTCGACTCTAAAGATATTCAGCTTGACCTGGATTTTGAGGGCACGATGAAGAAGCTTTACGCAAAGGAGATAGAGGCCGCCCAGGGCAAGAAATCGGAAGACACAGATCCTGTTGCGCCCTCGCCGCCTCCGGACAACCCCACGCCGGTTCCTACGCCGCAAGAGCCTGATCTCAACACGCCTCGTCAAAAGGAAATCACCGAACACACGGCTCCAAACGGAACGGTGGAACTTGCCACCCGACCTGCAACTTTTCCGGGGCATCCCGAAATTTATAGCAAGAAGGACATCGAGAAGGAAAAAGAACTCGCTGGGATAGACTTTTATAACGGCAAAACGAAAGATGGATTGGATATTGCTCTGATTCCAAAGACGTATAGCACTTCGCCCGGACTAAACGTTCATGCAGTCAAGTTACCGCCGGGAATGAGCCGTCTCAGTTATGCCTCAGCACATGCGACAAAGTCTCAACCGAGCGGTGACGAGGTGATAGCGAAATACAAGCAGTCAATTCCCAACCATTTCACTTACAGTCCCGCTATTCTGGGTTATTACCATTTATCGCGGTTCCTTGATGCAGGCCACGTCGAGCCTGCCATCGTCCGCACGATGGACGTGGCCGCGCACAAGCCTCTTGCTGAATTGGGTAAAGCAAAGGCCGTCGGATCGAACAATAGAAATCAGTGGACGGAGCTAAGAGACCTCGACGAGGCCCATAGCAATCCGAAAGTTTACACTCAGGATGGAAAGCAGCTCTATGGCGCTCTTCAAGTCAATCCCAGTGGCGAACAATC
>DASWDX010000313.1:0-3522 GCA_036395055.1 Pyrinomonadaceae bacterium
CTCACCACAGAGACACGGAAGAACTCAAAGGAAGCACAGAGAATTTCAACTTAGGACACCAGCTTTCTTTTGGGATTCTTTGGCGACTGGAACAGTTATCGGCTTAAATAACGGACTTGTCCGCCATCGGTGTAGGACAGAGTTCCAAATACTAAACGGAGTTTTGTTGTGGGCCGGGTTGCGGCTGAACGGGTAGAGTGTGGGCGGTAATGATCGAAGCGAGAACGAAAAATAAAATAGTTAGCAGCAACGTGATAATAGCTGTTAACAGTGCTTGTAGCCTGCGACGCCGTGCGGTATGCCGGTAAACAAAAATCGAAGCGAGCAGCGTCGCGAGAGTCGGAAGCAGATAGGTGGAAACTACGAGCAAACCCGGCGTCGTGATTGGCTTGAGTGATGAAAAAACCGACAGGATGATCGCTATCGCGGAACCCGCCCCGGCAACGGCGGCAAAGAGAGCAGAAATAAGTACCAGCTTCAGGCGCATTTGATTGTATCCCTCAGGCCGACCGTTGTTGCGGAAGACTCGCCCGGATGGAAGCAGTACTGCGAAAAGAGCGGGCTAAGGATACCACAGCATTCACTATCGTAACCGGCAGCGGTAGCGATCGGCTGCTGGATTCAACCCGAGTGGGCACGGTTCGTTTACGGCTTCCGGTTCCGGTAAGCTGCCGCTGGTAACAAAGAATTCGCAAGTTCCAGGAAAAATCCATTAAGCTGCAAATATGCTTACAAGAAGCGCGTTAATCTACCTCTCTCGCCAGGAGGGATTGAAGGAATTTGCTGCCCGTTTTCGGCCTTTCAAGAAACTAACCACGCGCTTTGTAGCGGGTGAAACCATCGACGAAGCAGCGGCCGCTATTCAAGAGTTGAATGCTGAGGGCTGTTCGGCTTCTTTCGATCACCTCAACGAGTCGGTTGCCAATTCTGCAGAAGCGGAAGCGGAGGTCAAAGAGTATCTCCAGATTCTCAATCGTATTGACGAAACCGGGATTAACTGCAACGTCTCGATTAAGCTGACCCAATTTGGACTGGAGTTGGATCCGGAGCTCGCTTACAGGAATTCCCGTGCGGTCGTTGAAGATGCGGCACGAAGAGAAAACTTCGTGCGCGTGGACATGGAAGGTTCAAATGTGACTCAGCTAACGATCGACATCTTCAAACGCCTGCGAGCTGAGTTTGGATTAGACGATGTAGGCATCGTCTTGCAGTCATATCTGCGACGGACATATGCGGATGCACAGGAACTGGTAAAACTGCCGGCGCGTATACGCATCTGCAAGGGGGCCTACAATGAGCCTCCGGAAGTTGCATTTCCGAACAAGAAAGATGTAGATGAAAACTACGTGAGGGTGATGCAACTGCTGCTTTCGAGTGGAATCTATCACGGCATAGCCACGCACGATCCGAAGATGATCGGGGCGACCATCGATTTTGTTCAGCGACAGGGAATTTCGAAAGGAACTTTCGAGTTTCAGATGCTTTATGGGGTGCGCCGCGATTTACAGCGGCAACTCGCAAAGGACGGCTACAACCTAAGGGTCTATGTGCCTTACGGAAAACACTGGTATCCTTACTTTATGAGGAGGCTGGCGGAAAGACCGGCCAACATCTGGTTCGTCTTTAAGAACCTCCTCAAAGGTTAGCTTACGGAATGGAGAATTACCTTTGGATCTTGTGGTGCATTCTCGGCGCGATTCTGATCGTGGCTGAAGTATTCACCTCGGGGTTCGTCCTGTTATGGTTTGGCATCGGCGCTCTGGCCGCGGCCTTTGCCGGGATCGTAGGTATCAACAACCTCGGACTTCAGTTTTTTATTTTCGCGCTGGTTTCAATTGGACTCACCGCCGCCTCGCGCACCATCTTCATCAACTATTTTTCCCGTGAGAGGACCGGCGACTCACTGCGCACGGGCGTTGATTCACTGCCGGGAAAGATCGGGACCGTGGTTTCTTCCAGCCGTGGAGCGATGAAGGAAGGCGCGGTGAAGGTTTTTGGTTCTACCTGGACAGCTTATCCCGCTGACGGCGAATCGCCACTCGAGGCGGGCGAGCGCGTGCGCGTGGAAAGTATCGAAGGCTCGTCGATCTTCGTGCGTCGCATTGATGAAGGAATTGATTGGCGCGCGAAGACATTGCCGGAGAATGAATGAAGGTAGTCTAATCTCTATCTTAATTAGAAAACTTGAATCAGAACCGGAGCAACGGCGAACAGGTTCTTTCCGAGACGCTCAACCTAACCGCATAAGCAAAAAGTCTGGCATCGTGGGTCGACGAATACGGAACCGGGAGCAGTAGCGACCGGGTACTCGCAAGGATGCCACGGACCCCGTCGCTACGGTGCTTGAGTTGAAACGCTAGAGAGCCTGCGTGAGCAAGACTCTGACGTCGTAGATCGACAAATACGGAACCGGGAGCGATAGCGACCGGATTCAACCTGCGCTACACAAACCGTTCAATGCGCCCGCGGCCGCATTAAGCACGGACTTCGGCAACGTGGGTCGACAAATACGAAGCCGGGAGCACTGGCGACCGGATGCTGTGTGCGATATAGACTACCGCATCAAAGCGCCGATATCGTGACGGCTCCTCGCGGATCGGGCAACCGGTCGCTATCGCTCCCGGTTCCGTATTTGTGTGCCGTCGCAACTCGCTTTCCTGAAAGTTATGTGGCTGCAGTCAGGATTAAGATGAAGCGCCGATGTCGTGATGGCGGATCGGGCATCCGGTCGTTCTGTATTTCTTTACCGCCGCTTAGCGGGGCTCTGTGTCTGAGTCGTAGGTGTCGTCGAGGGTCTTGTCCTCTTCTTCGAGTGGCGGCAGTTCGATCGTGATACGATCGCTGTTAGGTTCTTCCAGTTCATCACCACTGAAACGGGCCAGGATAACCGTGATGTTATCCTCACCACCGCGGTTGTTGGCTTCAGCAATTAACTCATCACAAGCTCTGGAAAGATCAGGATTGCTGTTGACAATGTTTTGAATATCCTCTGCACGCAACTTTCCGGATAAGCCATCACTGCAGAGTAAAAGCATGTCGCCGCGCCGCAAACGTATCCTGCCAGTGACCGGCGTGACGTCGCCCTGCGCGCCGAGCGCCTGCAAAATCACATTGCGAAACATGTGAGTTTCAGCTTCCGCCTCACTTATCTGGCCCACGTCGACGAGCTGCTGCACCAACGATTGATCTTTAGTAGCGAGTCTAATCTGATCTTTGCGGATGATGTAACCGCGGCTGTCGCCGACTTGCACCAAATCCACAAAGTCACCATGGACAGCAGCGCCGGTAAAAGTTGCGCCCATGCCGGCGCAGCGCGAGTCTTCCTGGCTCTTATGATGAATCGCGAGATTGGCGTAAACAGTGGCTTGCTTTAGACAATCGACCAGTGGCGTATCCTGCTCGCATCCTTCGGGTTCTTTGCCCATGATCATGTCGCGCACCGAGTCCACTGCCATGCGGCTCGCGACATCTCCAGCGAGAGCGCCACCCATGCCATCTGAAACAACCAGCACGAGACCCTTC
>DASWDX010000314.1:0-1795 GCA_036395055.1 Pyrinomonadaceae bacterium
GGGAACTTGCGGATGCGGCCGCCAAAGCCAAGCCCGAATACAAGGAGCAAATTTCCGCTCTGCTTCCAGCTAGCCCGCAGACGCCCTAGAGCCCATCTTACTCTTGCTCTTGATCATACTCCTACTTTTCCTTTTCAGAACTACTATTAGAGCAAGAGCATAACCAAGAGTAGAGTAGGGATAGGAAACAAAGGGGAGATGAACGAATCTCGCGCTTGAGGGTCAGATTTTAGGCGACTCATTGCCATAATTGATTTTTGGCGCGAATTTTTCTCCCGATCGCGAACATGGAGCAAAACCCACCACCACCGCAATTTCCTTCACCGGAAGAACTGAAGTCCAAGATCACGGAGTTCATGAAACAAAACTTCGGCGACCGAGTCTCAGTGGCTACTTTTGCCGAACCAGAGCCCGCGACAGCAGACGAGGAGGAGGAAAAGGCGGAGAAAACCGATCACAAGGAATTCGAGTTCAATCTTCTACCGAGGGATATCAAAGCGCACCTCGATCGCTTCGTGATCAAGCAGGATGAAGCGAAGAAGGTTCTGGCGATCGCCGTTTGCGATCATTACAACCATGCTAATTACCTTCGGCGTCTCGAGAAAGAAGACGCCTCGCGTGCGCAGGAGGTTGAATACATCAAGCAAAACGTCATTTTGGTCGGGCCGACTGGGGTCGGCAAAACTTATCTCATCAAACACATTGCCGATCTGATCAAAGTGCCGTTTGTGAAAGCGGATGCGACGAAGTTCAGCGAGACGGGTTACGTCGGCGGCGATGTGGAAGACTTGGTGCGCGAGCTGGTGCACAAGGCCAATGGAGACCTGAATCTGGCGCAGTTCGGAATCATTTACATCGATGAGATCGACAAGATCGCGGCGGCCGGAAATTTAATAGGTCGGGACGTCAGCGGACGCGGTGTGCAGACCACGCTGCTGAAATTAATGGAGGAAACAGAAGTACCAGTCCGCAGCATGAACGATCTGCAGGCGCAATTGCAGGCGGCATTCGAATTTCAACGGCGCGGCAAGGCGAAACGAGAAACGATCAACACGCGTCACATCCTCTTCGTGGTCAGTGGAGCATTTGAGAAGTTAAAAGAACAGGTGGCGCGTCGCGTCCGGCAAGGTCAGATCGGATTTAGCGCGGAACCAATTCAGGTGATGGACAACGAATTGTTCCAGCACGTGACGACGCAGGATTTTATCGAATACGGATTCGAACCGGAATTCATCGGTCGATTGCCAGTGCGCGTGGTGTGTGAAGACCTGGATGCCGATGATCTTTTCAAGATCATGAAGTATTCCGAGGGTAGTTTACTCCGGCAATACGAGCGCGCCTTCCGCGCCTACGGCATTGAAATCAGTTTTGAAGATGAAGCACTGCGTTTGCTGGCCGAAGCAGCCGCGAGGGAAAAAACCGGCGCGCGTGGCTTACTCACAGTGTTTGAAAAATTGTTCCGTGATTATAAATACTATCTGGCAGGATCGGGCCTGAGCCAGTTGCGCGTTACCGCTGCGCTCGTGCGCGAGCCACAGCGTGTGCTCGACCGATTGATGGCGGAGGGACACAAGCTCGAAGCGCAAATGCTCGAAGCCGGTGCGCGTCAATTTGCTGAGAAATTTAGCAGTGAGCATGGGTTGGAAGTTGTTTTCGATGAAGCTGCGGTGCGGCGCCTTGTGGAGCGAGCGCAAACTGAGCGGATGACCATGAGCGATCTTTGCGCCCACTTATTTAAAGACTACCAGTTTGGATTGAGCCTCATTAAAAAGAACACCGGCCAGGCGAGATTTGT
>DASWDX010000315.1:0-5694 GCA_036395055.1 Pyrinomonadaceae bacterium
ACCAATGAATCCTGCAGCGCCTGTTACTAAGATGCTTCGCATCGATCTTTGTATTTTGTGCTTTGTACTTTGTTGTTAGTGCTTCGAGTTCTTCTCTAACTCAATGACCGCAATGCCAGGGAAGGCAAGTTCAAAGCGCAAGTTCCAAGCTCTCTTTATTTAGTCGCGTATATCCAAAGGTGCCAACCCCAGCGCGCCGCAAGGCGTGCTTCCAATTGACGCGGCAGCAGTTTTCCAATTACCGGCAGCCAGCGCTTGTTGAGAAAATAAGTTTTCAAAGTCACTTCCTGAAAATCTTTGAATAACTCGCGTGCTTCCCGGCGCGAAAATACGCGCGCCAGCGGGTTACCAGCTCCATCTGTATTGTGACTCAGGAACTCCCCGGGTTTTAAGTAAGATTCTTTTTCCGTCTTTAGTAATTCTGCGTGCTGGCGAAGCGAGTCGAGTGGTTCACCAGTAAGCTTATTGACCAACCTGATTCCTGGCTCCCACTTCAGCAAATGCGCACCGGCGCGCCTCAGCACAGAGATGTTTACGCGATAGTTATACGAACCACGATGGTAGAGCATAACGACGGCGCGTCCGCCCGGACGCAGTATTCGATGAATTTCCCGAACGGCTTTTCCGATCTCCGGTGTGTGATGTAACACTCCGTGCGAGTAAACCAAATCAAAACTCTCGTCCTCGAAGGCGAGGTTCTCAGCATCCGCCGTTTGCAACTTGCCGGGAAGATCGAATAACTCAAAACGCTTGCGCGCCAGATCTACTGCCGCTTCGGTAAGATCAACTCCGGTGTAATCAGCGCCGGCATCGGCAAACTGAGCGCCGTCGGTCCCGAGACCACAACCGATTTCCAAAACTTTCAAACCTCGCGAACTCTGGAATTCAGCGGCGATGGGAATGTGCCACTCTTTCGTGTAGCGGTGCGCTTCGACCAGTTCGTAGAAATGTCGTGTGCCGGGCGCCGCATCCGCAAACTTCACGCCGCAGGGATTCGCCTGCCAAAAAGCGCGCACACGTTCCTTGAGTTCCTGATTTGACATCCAATCAATTTCACCACAAAGACAGAAAGGGCACAAAGAAGCCCTTCCGTAAGGCTAGCCATCTTCTTTGCGCCTCGGTCTTTTGCCGTAGTCTATCTTTTGTAACGGCCCATCAATTCACCTTGCTCCACCACGTGATCTTTCATGGCTTGCAACAACTGTTCTTTGGTCGCCTTGCTGTCAAGATTCAGTTCGGCATCGAGCGCATAGATCCTGAAAAAGTATCGATGCGTCCCACTCGGCGGACAGGGACCACCATAACCGATCTTTTTGAAATCATTTGTTCCTTGCTTTCCACCGCCAACAATTGTTTCCTGCGGCGGTATACTCTCGGGCAAGGTCGATTTCCCGGCAGGTAAATCAAAAACTACCCAATGCACCCAGGTCTTTCCAGGCGCGTCCGGATCATCACAAATTACGGCGAGAGATTTCGTGGTTTGTGGCGCGCCTGACCATTCCAGTGGAGGCGAAACATTGGTTCCGTCGCAGGTGTATTTCGCGGGAATCATTCCACCTTCTTGAAATGCTGTACTCGTGAGTTTCATATTCACCCTTTCTTCGGATGATTGGTTCGCGTTTCTTTCTTCTGCACCACTTCGGTTCTCACCGGCAGGTTGTCGATGCGAGCCTGAACACGAGCAGAACAAAAGCAAGGTGCACGACAATAGGCAAACTTTTGCAATCATCGATCAATCCTCATCAATGCCGACCTTTAATATTCCGGACCATGAACAATCTACTGACCTGTCCCGGAAAGAATTCTCTCCATCAGCTTTGGATCACCAGGCAGTAATCCTGACTTTGGCAAGCGCGGTGTCAACGTCGCCCAGTTCTTGTCCATCGCAAACACTTTGCGGAAAAGCGGCAGCGACTCGTTCACGCGGCCCATGTTTACGAGCGCCACGGCATGCCAGTAGATCATCTCGGCGTTGTCGGGAACCAGTTTCTCCGCAGCGCCATACTCGCGCAGCGCACCCTCGTTGTCTTTCTTTTCAACCGCAAGGTCGCCGGCATTCATGTGATTATACGCGCGCTGCAACGTAACGAGCCTACGAAGTTCTGCCAGCGGTTCAGGACTATCATCTACACGCAAATCGAACGTGCGATCTTTCCATGGCTGACCCGTAGGCTTTCCCGTGACCACAAGGAGCGCGGCAGACTGCCGGCCGCGAATGTCGCCACCGACAGCTTGCGCGGCATCGAGGGCGGCGAGCATCCGATCGGCCAGGTCGCCTTTGTTGTTTTCAAAAGCTCGCGCCATCGCCGGCCATACCTTGTCGTTGAGCATCAGATTAGCCTGGACCGAGAAGTCTTTACCAACCAAGTGCCCGGCTGCATCTATATCGTTTTTGCCGGTCCACGCATCCACTCGTCCGTGTGCGTCGATCATCGCCACCTGTCGTACGTTGCGGCCCGCGTCGCCCGCGAGCAAAGATTTCAACGCCTCCGGACCGCTCTTGCCGGTGCGCATCAGTTCCAAACCGAGTTTGCCGTAACTGGGATCGACAAACGACTGTGTGGCTATGGCGCCCACCCCGGCTTCAGCCCAGGGGACTATCGAGCCCACTGAGAACCAATGCGATTGAACGGCAACACCAAGTTCTCCAGTTGCGGGATCGCGCGCCACAATTGAAAACGTATGCACCGGGCGCGCCGGCACGATAAATTTTTCTCGCGCCGGCTTGGCTTGCTGCGATTGTAAACCTGTGGCGACGGCAACAATCAGAAGTAAAGCGAAAAGTAGACGCATGAATATTTCAGAGCCTCCAATGTTTACAGGCGGACCACCTTCATTGTAGACCGCCGATTATTTTGATGATTCAATTCGCTAACTACGCTCGCGGCATTCCCGCGTTACCTTGCCGCAGTGGACCCAGACGCAATAAACGACTCACGACCGTCTTCTTGTTTTGGGCACATCCTCACGAGGGAAACGGATAAAAGGGTGTATTGCGGAAAACCCAAAAAGATATGATAACTACAAACAACACCCAGATGAATTTAGGGTTGAGCTGGTGCCGTTTTAGTTGACGACCGCGGACGGCCGCATTCGTATAGCGCATGAGTGCATAAAGCAAAAAGGGAAGGGACAAGATCAGGAGTGGGTTCAGCTCAAAAGCCGCAACTACGTCGCCATGAAGCAAGCGGTGAAGACCGCGTGTACTGCCGCAACCCGGACAGGTAAATCCCGTAAGCGCGCGAAACGGGCAGGCGAGAAAGAACCCCGATTTGCCCGGCTCGAAAATGAAGAGATAGATGGCCGCGGCCACCAATGTTCCCCAAACCAGCGCGGCCCGCAGGGGACGACTCACTATCTCATCAAGTCTCATGAGACAGCTAAACTAACACGGCCCTGTCTGGGCTGAAAATGCGGGAAATTGGTTTGTACCGCGGGCAGCAAAAGGACAACTTGCGGAAGTCATAAAAATCATGCCGCATGGTGGGACGACAAGAGCGACGGCCGACTCCTAGAACCAGCCCTTCCTACCCTGGATATAAGTTCTTACAAATTCTTCGTCAGATTTGGTGAGGTAGATAATGCCTTCGACAATGCCGATAATATTACTCAGACCGCATGTCAGTAAGCCGATTACCAGCTGAATGATGCCTTCGGTTGTGTAACCGAGAATGAATTTATGGACACCGGCCCAGCCGAGTAAAATAGCGCAGATTCCCGCCACGATCTTCTTGTCGGCACCCATTGCTTTCCAATCTGTCATGGCTCCTGATGCACCCTGGTTAACCGACTGCATCGGCTGATAACCGCTTATTGGACTCAAAGGCGCCTGGCAGCTTACGCAGTACGGGGCGGTGTCATCATTTAGTGCGCCACATTTTGTGCAATATCTGGTCATTACAATTTTGCTCCGGACATTCGTTTACATTAGATGTGCTTCAGTACAAATCTTAAGCTGTCGGGTCCACACGGGGTCAGAATTCTGAACGAATCGTGCTGTCGGTCTCATAAGCTTAGACGAGGATCGCCTAACGGCTGCTCATCGCAGCCATTCCAAAGACAAGGATCCACATGATAACGGCAATCACCCAGACCACTACTCCCAATCCGATGGCGATAAACATGAACGTTTTCGCCTTCCTGGAGGCTTCAGCAGCGCCAGCAATATCTCCCGTCGCAAGCTTCCCATTTACTTGCGCCGCGAAGACAATCGAAGCCACGCCAACGGGCAAACAACAGAATACCGTCGCCAGGATTGCCGGGATCAGGTAGTTTGGAATGTTCGCCGATGTTCCTGGCGCGGGAGTCCACGGTTCAGACATTTAGAGTTTCTCCTGAAGAGGTATAAAGCCTGATGTTTGCGACCTGCGCTAAGCCGAACGTAGTAGGCAAAGCGCCAAGACCAGGCTGCTTAGAAACCCTGCGGCGGTGGCGGCAACACGCTGTCACGTTTACGCTTCTCAAAAATTGGCACTCCGAGTAGTCCACCGAGAGTCGAAAAGATGACCAGACACACGGCCAAAACGATTCCATTCACGACGGCGCCGGCGACGGTTGAACCCGCTGCCATTTGAGCGCGAATCATTTCCGCCTGAGATGGATTTACACTCTCCATGAGTCTGATGAAAAGCTCTCTGGTAATACCGCCTGCGACAATACTTATCGGGATGCCAAGTATGATCACGATTACGCCCCCGACAGCTCCGGCAATCGCGCCCAGGATCGCGCCGTCGCCAGGACTGGCAGGTAAAGGCGAAGCCTTCACGTAAAGATAAGTGGCAAGCAAACCGCCCAGGATCGCCCAAAGGCAGCAGCAAATATTTCCCAGGTTGACGATGGGTATTATCGATAAGAGGCCAATAACAACTCCACCGATAATCGCTGGCTTGAGTTTGTTGTTCATGGATCAGTCACCTTCTCACTAAAGTTTGAGCTGGAAACGCAAGATATTCGGGTTTGAGCGAAGTGCGGTGCATAACTAACAAAGAGGGCCCGAATTGTCAATAAAATTGCCAGTTTTTGTTCAACTAATTCAGCTTCTGGGCGTGACCGGAATATCCTTTGCGAAATCTGAGCTACTACGCCAGGCTGCTCGACAAACCAAAGTTTGTCGGACATTATTCTTCCATGTACGAATTTGCAGTAGCTCCCGCAGTCACCAGCATTCGGCGGCGCGGTGTCGAAATCGCCGAAGTCTCGCCGGAGAGTCTTGGTCTTGAATTGGAACTAGAATCGGGCGATAGAATTATTAAGGTAAATGGACGTCTGGTCCGCGACTACCTCGATTTTCGCTTTCAAACGGCTGGAGAAACTGAATTAGTTCTGGAGGTTCGCAAAAGCAACGGTGAAGACTGGGAACTGCAAATCGAAAGAGGAGAAGGCGAAGATTTTGGACTGAGTTTCGAGCAGATCGTTCCTCGTCAGTGTGCCAACGAATGCATCTTCTGCTTTTGCAATGGCAACCCCGCTGACGCCCGGCCATCACTCTTCATCAAGGACGAAGACGTGCGGCTCTCGTTTCTTTACGGCAACTACACTACTCTAACTTCCATCACCGAAGATGAAATGCGGAGGATTGTAGAACAGCGCCTTTCTCCGCAATACGTTTCCGTTCATGCGACCGACCTGGACGTGCGCGCTTATCTACTGGGAATAGACAAACAGCGTGCTGACATTGCCCCAAAGTTGCAACGA
>DASWDX010000316.1:0-7854 GCA_036395055.1 Pyrinomonadaceae bacterium
CTTGTGATTTCGCAGTTCACCCTTTACGGTGATGTGCGGCGCGGACTTCGTCCTTCGTGGATCCAAGCGGCGGCGCCGGAAGTTGCGAAGTCCCTGTATGAATTCTTCATCGAGCTGGTACGCAAGCTGTCGGTCGAAGTCGCGTCCGGCAACTTTCGCAGCATGATGCAGGTTGAACTGGTTAACGATGGCCCGGTTACTATTCTGCTCGACAGCCGCAAGCAGTTTTGATTCACGGCATTCCTTGCTGAAGGTTGTTCAAATGCGGCTATCGCAAATCGTTACCTTGGGAGGAAGAAATTTGGTCCCAGCACTTGAATGCTCAACGAGGAAGCGCAGAAATCGATTCCTGTTGGCTTTCCTGGTTACGTTCCTGCCGACTGTTTTGCTTTTAGGATGCAGCAAATCAAAGACCGCCGTAAAAGATTTCGATGGTCCTGATCCTGTTTCCAGGGTCGATGTGAAAAAAGGAATTACGCCTCTACCGGACGAGCAAGTGGCGGTTATTGAAACGGCAGACTATGGCAACATCGTCATCGAGCTTTACCCAAACCTTGCGCCGCAGATGGTAGAGCGTTTCAGGAAGCTCATTCAGGAAGGCTTTTACAACGGCACTACTTTTCATCGCATTAATGCGGAATCGGGTTTGATTCAGGGAGGCGATCCATTATCGAAAGATAACGATCCGGAAAACGACGGTACAGGAGAATCACCTTACCCAAACGTGCGCGGTGAGTTTAGCGATATTCCCTTTGAGCGCGGCACAGTCGGCGCGGCAAGGAGAGGCGCATCGCCGGAAATCACCGGCACCCCAGCTGTAAGCGAGGCTCAGGCACGTGACACGGCAAACTGCCAGTTTTTCATTAGCCTAAAACGCGAGCCACAGTTTGATGAAGACTACACTGTATTCGGGAAAGTGATTGACGGGATTACAAACGCGGAAATCATTTTGCGTGCTCCGATTGAAGAAGAAACAGAGCGGCCGGCAGACAGAATCGTTGTTAAGAGGATAACGCTGCAACCAAGATCAAAATACGTCACGAATCAACCATAAGCTGGTTGCCTGGTAAGAACAGCTGCCCGGATTGCCGCTTCCGTTTTTTAGAGTTCAGCTGGCCATCCCGCTTACCTAATAGAGATCAATGCCTGGTTGCTGGCTACGCCACGCAAGCCAATCTTCACCGACACATCTCCAATACCCTGGAGTTCGTCGGGAAGTTTGACCGTGACTCCCGTTATCCAATCAAAATCCGGAACTTCTCGCGCAGCTTCAACGGGTAGCGAGAAGATTCTATGCTGAGGATCTTCAGCTTGAACCGTGAAGGCCGAAAGGTCTTCTCCATTCTTCAATTCCAGATTGTAACCAAAGAGAGTGAGTCGTGTGCGCTGGTCTGAACTGAACAAGTTCTGCGGGGCGATGACGGAGAACGGTTCACGGGTGAGTGTGATGGAATCCAGGGCCGCTGCTCTCCCGGTGCTGTTATCGGTGAGCAGGACCGGCGCAGGCGGCGGGCTCACTGGTGTGAGAGTTACAACGATCCGCTGGTAGTAAAGACCCGTGAGTCCTTCAAATCCCGAGTCTGTCCCAACCAGGAGCCAGATCTCTCCTTTCGCGTTGGCATTGACCAGAGACGTGTGTTGGTGAGTTTGTTGCAGCGACACATAAGGATAAGGACCAGTATCGCAAGGACGTCCGTTAGCAATTGTTCCACTAGCCGAGGCCGCTATGCCGCTCTGCGATTGATTTGATTTATCCACATTCATTCTCAAGTAAGAGAGGGCGCCTGAGGCCAGGTTAAATTGAGAAAATAGTGCTTCGGGTTTGGCCGGTGAAGCCCCAGCCTTCATCGTCACACTCTCGCCTGGGGCACCACCAGCTCCAAGGCAGCCGGTGGGTGCTTTCGAGGCGAAGACGAGCGTGAAAGTTAGTTGGTAGGTCTGCCCGGCGACGATGCCATCGGCAGAATTGAGCCGGCTTTTCATAAACATGAAGAGATCGTCGGAACGATTGTGGCCCTGAAGGTAGAAGCCTGTACCGCTAACACCAAGTTCGGGTGGTAAGCTTCGAACCTCGGCCCTCAGTTCATACAAATCATTTTTATCGGTAGACGGCGGGTAGTCGGCAAAGCCGGCTTCCCAGCCCATAGTGCCATTGCTGAAATCGAAACTGACTGACATTGGTGCGGGAGTTCCCTGTGCGAGGGCGATGGAAGCGAAGGTGAGGAGCACTAACAGTGTAATAGCCGGACGCCTGAATAACTTCAGAGTTCCCTGCAAGTCAAAAGCGACTCTGGTGCACAAAATCCTCAAAGTCAATCTTGAAATGAACGCCGAACTCAGTTCTTGTAGGCTGACAGATCGCCGCGTGGCTGCGGCATTCGCCTCAACGTAATCCTGGCCTAAATCATGTCTTCCGAGGTTTTTGAACCCTCGTCCAGCTCAAAACGATCACGATCACGACGCTCGATCTTGTCGAGAAAATCAAGCTCCTCGTTGTCCTCAAAATTTACTCCAATCGCGTGAGCGTTTTCCTCGACCATCGACTGATCTGGAGTGGGATTATCGCCGCCGACTGATTCTGAGCCAGTGTCATTCACATCCTCCCATGAAGCATCCAAATCGCCACCTGCATCCTGCGGAGAAGCGGCTGTATTGTTTCGCAACCGGTGTGCGAGTAGTTCTGGATCTTTGGGGGCGCGGGCGATCTCTTCCTCCATAAACTCTTCAATTTCCGGATTCGGAACGAAGTCGGGATCGTTGCTCAAGTATTCGAAGTCGTCGGCCTGCTTCTTTGGCATATAAATTCTCCTCAATCGAAATTCAGCGAGCTTGCGACCTCGAATCAGCTTGAATAAACAGCAGCGAGGCTCTTAACCTTGAAATCCCTGTTAGCAAACTGCGGGGGATGGAAGAACTATAACAAACCAACGAAACGCCAGCAACAAGCGTGCTACTCCGCTACCGAAGTCTGCAAAGAGGTCTGCTTGACGGCTAAGCAGCGCGGACTTTACACTTGAGTTTGTTAACTAAAAATTAAAAACTTCTCTGCGTGAATTCTGCTGCGACGGTATATTCTTGTCAGTACCGACTGCGGTAGCGGGTGGGTCTTACTAAGCCATCGATTACCCGCCCGAAACCGCAGGTGGTACTGACAAGAACGGTCGCTCGGCGATCACGAACAGGCTTCCCCTCTTCTTCTATGCCACAAACTCCCTTCAATTCACTGCAAACATTCGACGTAGGGTCTGGACAAACTGGTAAGTTCTATTCTTTGCCCCAGCTCGAAAAGGAAGGCGTCGGTCCGGTCTCGAAACTTCCAGTAAGCATTCGGATGGTTTTGGAATCCGTACTGCGCAATTGTGACGGGAAGAAGATAACCGAAGATGACGTACGCGCACTCGCCAACTGGCGGCCCAACGGAGAGAGAACAGAGGAAGTGCCTTTTGTCGTAGCGCGCGTGCTGCTCCAGGACTTTACTGGCGTACCCTTGCTTGTGGATCTTGCAGCGATGCGTTCCGCGGTTGCGCGTCTGCATAAAAATACCGAGGTCATCGAGCCGCTGGTTCCAGTTGATCTCGTAATCGATCATTCCATCCAGGTTGACTTCGCGAGCACCAAAGACGCGCTGCGGAAAAACATGGAGATGGAGTTTAAGCGCAACAACTCGCGTTACCAGTTTTTGAAATGGGGAACACAGGCCTTTGATGGCTTCGGAGTGATTCCGCCGGGCATCGGAATCTGTCATCAGGTCAACCTTGAATTTCTCGCAAAGAACGCCTGGGAACGAAATGGCTTCTACTATCCTGACACACTGGTGGGTACGGATTCACACACCACGATGATCAATGGTTTGGGAATTGTGGGTTGGGGCGTCGGCGGCATCGAAGCCGAGGCAGCGATGTTGGGTCAGCCGGTTTACTTTCTGACACCGGACGTTGTTGGCGTGCACATGACAGGCAGTTTGCGCGAAGGCGTTACGGCGACCGATCTTGTGCTTCGAGTTACCGAGATGTTGCGCAAGGCGAAGGTGGTTGGAAAGTTTGTTGAGTTTCACGGTGACGGCGCTGCCAGTCTGTCCGTAACGGATCGCGCCACGATCGCCAATATGTCGCCTGAATATGGGGCGACGATGGGATTCTTTCCGGTTGATGAAGAGACTTGCGTGTATCTCAAAGCCACTGGTCGCACGGAAGAACATATCGCTGCCGTGCGTGGCTATTACCAGGCGCAGGGATTGTTTGGTATTCCGAAGGAGGGTGAATGCGAATACACCACAGTGCTTGATCTCGACCTTGCGTCGATCGTTCCGAGCGTCGCAGGTCCCAAGCGGCCGCAGGATCGCATCGAGCTGTCGAAGCTGAAAGAGCAATTCGGCGAACTCCTGGAGAAACCAATTGCTGATGGTGGGTACGGGAAATCAAGCGACGAGATTAAGGCGCGGTATTTCACCCGCATCGGAACCGTAGACATTGCCAGGACGTTGTCGGGTGGCGGCGGTGAGCAGCGACCTGAACCAGTTCCGGTTGCCGCGGGTGGAGTGGTCACTCCTCAAAACACTAGCGTTTGGACTGAAACCGAAATGGTTAACAATCGACCCACTCCGGATCGACTTGAGGAGATTCATCCAGAAGAATTTCCGCACGCGGAAGTAGACCTGGGACATGGCGACGTCTTAATTGCCGCCATAACCTCCTGCACGAATACTTCGAATCCAAGCGTTATGCTCGCTGCGGGCCTGCTGGCAAAGAAAGCGGTGCAGCGCGGTCTCGACGTTCGCTCTTCAGTAAAAAACTCGTTAGCTCCAGGCTCGCGAGTAGTCAGTGAGTATCTGCAGAAGACAGGATTGCAGGAATATCTGGACAAGCTTGGCTTCAACCTGGTCGGCTATGGCTGTACGACCTGCATCGGCAATTCAGGCCCACTCGATCCGAACATCGAACAGGTTCTGAGTGATCACGATCTCATCGCCGCCAGTGTTCTATCCGGCAATCGCAATTTTGAAGCACGCGTACATCAAAGTATTAAAGCGAATTTCCTGATGAGTCCACCTCTGGTAGTGGCCTTTGCGATTGCTGGAAGAGTGGATATCGATCTGTCGCAAGAAGCGTTAGGCAAAGACAGTGACGGTAAAGAGGTTTACCTGCGGGAAATTTGGCCGGACCTTAAGGAGATTAATGCGCTGATGAGTGCAGCGATGGATCCGGAAACCTATCGAAGATTGTATCGCGATTTTGAAGCGCAGAATCCGCTCTGGAACGACATTCCCACCAGCACGGGAAACGTCTACAAATGGGATCCCGAGTCAACTTACATTCAGGAGCCGCCATACTTCGAGAACTTTAGCAATGCGGTTGAAGACTGGCGCGATGTACACAGCGCGCGACCTCTGGCAATCTTTGGCGACTCGGTTACAACAGACCACATCAGTCCGGCCGGGGCAATCAAGCCTAATTCTCCGGCCGGACTGTATCTCCAGGCAAAAGGCGTTAGCATCGAGGATTTCAACAGCTACGGTTCGCGCCGCGGCAATCACGAGGTAATGGTCCGAGGCACATTCGCGAATGTAAGGATCAAAAACTTGATGGTACCGGGCGTTGAAGGCGGCGTCACGATTCGTCAGCCGGACGGCGAGCGTACCAGCATTTACGACGCTGCGATGAAGTACCAGTCGGAAGGAGTGCCACTCGTCGTTATCGCCGGGCAGGAGTATGGCACCGGAAGCTCGCGCGATTGGGCGGCGAAGGGAACAAAGCTGCTGGGTGTAAAGGCGGTGATCGCGCAAAGTTTCGAACGTATCCATCGCAGCAACCTTGTCGGCATGGGCGTCTTGCCTTGTCAATTCAAAGAAGGAACCAACGCTGCCTCGTTGGGACTTGGTGGCAGCGAAATGTTTGATGTGATCGGATTGGAGGATGGAGTAAGACCGCTAAAAGATCTCCGGTTTGTAATCCATCGAGCGTCAGGTAGTACCGAAGAAGTGCCGGTCACACTTCGTATCGACACCCCCATTGAGATTGACTATTACCAGCACGGCGGAATCCTTCCGTACGTTTTGCGACAACTACTCGCCGGTACGACCGACTTTTAGTATTCGCCGGGCCTCTGACTCCGTGCGAGCGAGATGTTTCGTTGACTCTGTATTTTGTAGTCTTAGCTCTGTAGGAGCGGAATGTTCAACTAATGGTCAATAGCGATATGTCGCTCCTCTCGGGCATGACGCAATATTAGGAGAAGAAACTTAATAGTCACACACCTCGTAGAGCCCGAAGTTCTAAAGCAGTCTAAAGGAGTCATAATGTCATCAGCTCAGCCAGCCGAAGCCAATACGCCGCGGAAATACCAGCTCCTGATCGATGGGCAGTGGGTCGATGCTGAATCCGGCAAGACCTTCGCGACGCCAAATCCCGCCACCGGCGAAACACTCGCCGAGGTCGCGGAGGCCGACAAGGCGGACATCAATAAGGCTGTTGCGGCTGCCCGCCGTGCCTTTGAAGGTAAATGGTCGAAGATCAGCGCGCGCGATCGCGGCCGTTTGCTCTATAAGCTCTCGCAGTTGATTGAAGAGCACGGCAAGGAGCTGGCAGCACTGGAAACTGCGGACAATGGCAAGCCACTTAGGGAATCGGCTTATGTCGATCTGCCACAGGTCGCCGAAAACTTTGAATACTTCGCGGGTTGGGCCACGAAGATTGAAGGTGAGACGATTCCTGTTCCCGGACAAATGTTCAACTACACTTTGCGAGAGCCGGTGGGCGTTTGCGGGCAAATTATTCCCTGGAACTTTCCGCTGTTGATGGCGGCGTGGAAACTCACGCCCGCGCTGGCTGCCGGCAACACGATAGTCCTGAAGCCCGCGGAGCAGACTCCAGTAACGGCAATGGAGCTGGGAAAGTTGATCCTGGAAGCCGGCTTTCCTGAAGGCGTTGTTAATATCGTTCCCGGTTATGGTGAAACTGCCGGTGCCGCGCTAGCTGCCCATCCCGGCATCGACAAAGTCGCGTTTACTGGTTCGACGGAAGTCGGGAAGTTGATTGCCAGGGCCGCCTCTGAAAATCTGACCAAGGTGTCTCTCGAGCTCGGCGGCAAAGCTCCAAACATCGTGTTTGCCGATGCCGATATTGAGCAAGCGGTTAACGGTGCGATGATGGGCATCTTTTTCAATCAGGGCCAGGTGTGCTGCGCCGGCTCACGGCTCTTTGTTCAGCAGGCGGTGAAGGACGAGTTTCTCGGAAAACTAAAAGAGAAGTCCGCAAAGATTGTCGTGGGCGATCCGATGGACAAAGGTACGCATATGGGTCCGCAAGTGTCGCAGGAACAACTCAATCGAATTAAGAGCTACACCGACATCGCCCGGGCTGAAGGCGCAACCGTTGTCGCCGGCGGTGAATGTCCAACGCTCGAGGGTGATTTCAAGAAGGGCTACTTCTACCAACCTACAATCTTTTCGAATGTAAAGAACCAAATGCGAGTGGCGCAGGAAGAGATCTTTGGACCCGTAGTTTCAGTGATTACCTTTGAGGATGAAGATGATCTGATTAGGCAGGCCAACGAAACGATCTATGGTCTGTCAGCCGGCATCTGGACGAGCAATATCACACGCGCGCATCGTTTTGCGAAAGAGATAAAAGCCGGCGTGATCTGGATAAATACCTACAATATGTTCAATGCTGCCTCTCCGTTTGGCGGTTATAAGCAGTCGGGCTACGGTAGGGAAATGGGCAAGCATGCGCTCGAAATGTACACAAATGTGAAGAGCGTGTGGGTTGATTTGTCGGGGAAACCGATCGGCTGGTTTGGGAAATAGTTTTGAAAATTAACGCCGCACTGTTGATAATGTAGAAAACGCTTTGCGTG
>DASWDX010000317.1:0-4197 GCA_036395055.1 Pyrinomonadaceae bacterium
GGCGTACTGACGACCAGACGCGAAGGCAAACAGATCTATTGCTCTCTGGCGATGCCGGAGGTGAAGCAAGCATGTCAGTTAATACGCAAAGTGCTTGAGGCTCATATCGCGGACAGTCATCGCTTGATCGCATAAGCACCGCAAAGATGAAAAACTTATCCTGAGAATCGAGATTGGATCATGAAATAATCATGGAAAACAAATACTTTTACTCAACCGCAGTTGACTGGACCGGAGAGCGTCGCGCCGACTTGCGCTCACCTGTCCTGCCAAAACTACAAGTCGATGCTCCGCCGGAATTTAAAGGGCACGAAGGAGTCTGGACGCCGGAACACCTTTTCGTAGCGGCGGTTAACTCGTGTTTCATGACGACATTTCTGGCCATTGCGGAAAACTCGAAACTGGAATTTGTCAGCTTTACCGCGGATGCCAGGGGAAAGTTAGAAAAGCTGGAGGGGCAGGGTTTCATCATGACCGAGGTCGTACTGCGTCCCAAACTCCTTATTAGCCACGCCCGCGATGCCGAACGCGCGGGTCGCATTCTGGAGAAAGCAGAAAAGAGCTGTCTGATTTCCAACTCAATCAGAACAGAGACGAAGCTCGAGCCTGAGGTTAGCTTCGCCGGTGAGTAATAGTGATGTCTCGCAGCGCATTATACGTACCTTGAGCTAGATGTTGTGATATCGCTATCGCGGCATGATATGAAGCCAAACAAATGTGCAACGCAGGTCGAAAGGAGATGCATTGATGTCGGAATCCATTGTCGAAGCCGTACGGTCAAGGTATGGATCGGTGGCGAAGAGTGGTTTATCAAGCGAACATGACGGAGTGCGGGCCGTCGCAGAAGCGTTCGGTTACTCGCCCGAGGAACTGTCCTCCATTCCTGCGGAAGCGAACATGGGTTTGTCGTGTGGAAACCCCACGGCAATCGCTCATTTGCGCGAAGGTGAAACCGTTGTGGATCTGGGGTCGGGCGGCGGACTTGATGTGTTTCTCGCCGCTGAAAAGGTGGGACCTCAAGGCCGGGCAATTGGTATAGACATGACGCCGGAGATGATAGACCTCGCCCGTCGCAACGCGGGAAAACGTCAGGCAGCAGGCGCGGCCCCGAACGTCGAGTTTCACCTGTCGACCATTGACGCCCTGCCGCTCGCTGACTCTTCGGTTGATTGCGTGATTAGCAACTGTGTCATCAACCTGGCGCCAGACAAGCCCGCGGTCTTTCGCGAAATTGCGCGCGTGCTCAAACCCGGTGGCAGGCTGGCCGTCAGCGACATCGCGCTAAAGCAGCCGCTTCCCGCCGAACTGGGCGACGACATCATGGCTTACGTGGGTTGCATCGCTGGTGCGATTCCGATTGAAGACTATCGACAAGGACTCGTGGAAGCTGGCTTCTCAAATGTGGAAGTCGTGGACTCCGGCGCAGACCTCAACGCGTATGCGAAGGTCGAGAATCAAGCGGGCTGTTGTTCACCGGCTATGACAGAAACTTCAGCGCCACTTGCGATAGGGTCATCAATCTCTTCATGCGAGTTACCGCTCTTGGGTACCGCCTGTTGTACGCCACAACCGGCAAGCGCACTTGCCGACTTACACGATGTTATTGCCGACTTGCTACGTCGTTACAACGTCAACGATTACGCCGCGAGCGTAAGAGTTTATGCGGTCAAGTGAAGACTGCGGCGCCCTGGCTGCAAAAGGGCATTGGAAACGCGCCGCAGGAGACGTTCTGACACCCGGACAAGACGACCAACCTGCCAGGAGCCGAAACAAGTGGGCGGTCACATACCGTGAAGTCATGCGGTTTTGCAGCTTCTCGCTGTGCTCGCGAGATGCCACCTTGCGCTGTTATACTCGGCCTGCCCGCGACATTGCTGAAAGAGTTCTATGCCGTTGCACCCCGGCAATCACATGAGCAGTCCTCTGATTCGTTGAACGATAGTAAAATCCCACCCCCCATTTGGCACTGGACCCAATCCACTTTTGGGAACCGATTGATTTAAGCAAGAAGGACGAAACATGGTGGCGACGGACAGATTGGCAGGCTTTGCCGCGCGCGGACGCTTGCGGACATCAGTGGTTGGTCTTACCGTCGCTGTCGTTCTGGCCCTGGCCCTCCTCCAGGGCGTTAACCTCTGGTCGCGTTATCGGCAAACTGTCAGCGAAACTCGAGCCCGCACATCTGATCTGAGCTACATCCTCGCCGAGCATATGCGAAGCTCAGTAGCCGCCGTGGACGCCTCTCTAAAGCAATTGGTTCTGCATAGTGCCCGCGTCGGTGGTCCAAACGCGCCGCCTGCTTCCTGGCAGCCCGTGCTGGGCACGGCCATCGCCGGCATGTCTTATATTGGATCCCTGGCCGTAACCGATGCGGAAGGCGTCATTCGACATTCGACGCTTTCCGCGCTGATCGGGCAGTCGCGGCGCGAGGAGTTTCTATTCAAGCGTCTCGCGGCCGATCCCAAGGCCGGCATTGTGGCTGACATTCCCTTCCCCAGTCTGATCGATCAGCGAATTATGATTCCCCTCGGGCGGGCCCTGGTGGCAGCAGATGGTTCCTTTCAGGGAATCGTTGTTGCCACCCTCATTCCTGAGGCGTTTCGCGACTTTTATACGTCGGTAGATGTCGGCCCTAGCGGTATGATCTGGGTGATGCATTCAACCGGGCTCGTGTTCTTTCGTGCGCCTGCCGCAAGCCAGCCGATGGGGGTCTCTTCCCTGCTTCGCAGCGCGATGCAGCGGAGTAATGCTGGCGTACTAATGGCGCCCTTCGAGTCGGGCGGAGCCACTTATGTCAGCGCGTGGCGTGCTCTGGACGAGCCTCCGATCATCGTTGCCGTGTCGTTCAATCTGCCTGAGGCATTGCGTGCCTGGCGTCGCGACGCGCTGCTATCTATCGGTTTGACTCTCTTCGTGGCCCTGGCTATGGGCCTTGCCTCATTCCAGGTTGTGCGGCAGCTCGGTGCAAGAGCTGCTGCCGAGCAGGCTCTCGTTCAACGAGATCAGGAGTTAGTCGAAGCCCAGCGTGTTGCTGGTCTGGGGGCGGCGCGATTCACTGGGTCAAGTTTTACGGTGCAACTGTCATCGCAACTCTGCACCCTGCTCGGGTTGCCGACGGAGCACCGAGAAATGGCGCTTGACGCGCTGTTGGAACGATTGATCGAGCCCGACCGAGCGCGACTTCGGGAGGCGCTTGAGTCCTGCCTCGCATCTGGCATTTCGTGTGTGCTCGAAGTGCATGGCAAACTCACCGACGGTACAGAGCGGATCCTCTGGTTTGAGGGTGTCGTGCAGAATGCCGGGCATAGCGAGGGCGGCAGCATCTTCGCTATCTTCCAGGACGTGACCGAACATCGCCTCGCTGAGCAACGCTCCACTGAAGCGCAACGGCTGGCAGCTATCGGGCGGTTGACGGGCGGAGTGGCCCACGATTTCAACAATCTTTTGACGGTGATAACAGGCTACAGCCAGCTCCTGCTTGCCCGCCTCAATACGAACGATCCGGGGAGAAAGCAGGTTGAGGAAATTGCGAAAGCAGCCACCCGAGCTGCTGGGCTGACCAAACAGCTCCTGGCCTTTAGCCGCAGCCAGATACTTCAGCCGCGGGTCCTGGAGCTCAATACCATCGTCGCTGATGTCGAAACGATGTTGCGGCGTCTGATCGGCGAAGACATTCAACTCGCCCTCAATCTTCACCCAGCTCTGGGACGTGTAAAGGCGGATCCAGGACAGATCGAGCAGGTGCTGGTAAACCTTGCAGTCAATGCCCGCGATGCCATGCCGCAAGGTGGCAAGTTGATAATCGAGACGTCAAACGTCAGTCTGGACGAGACGTATGCTCGTAATCATGTGGCTGTGCAACCCGGTCGCTACGTGATGCTGGCAGTAAGCGACACCGGTTGCGGGATGGACAAGGAGACGCAAGCACAAATCTTTGAGCCCTTCTTCACCACCAAGGACGCAGGTAAGGGAACGGGCCTCGGTTTGTCGACCGTCTATGGAATTGTCAAACAGAGTGAGGGGAACATCTGGGTCTACAGCGAACCCGGAAAAGGAACGACTTTCAAGATCTACTTGCCGCGCATCGAAGAGCCTTCCGAGATTGCGGAGACGCGTGCTCCAGTTACTGGATCACTCCGGGGATCGGAGACCATTTTATTGGTTGAGGATGAAGAGACCCTTCGCAAACTCGCCCGC
>DASWDX010000318.1:0-5018 GCA_036395055.1 Pyrinomonadaceae bacterium
GACTTCGACCGACAGCTTGCGTACCAGCTCGATGAAGAATTCATACAGGGACTTCGCAACTTCCGGCGCCGCCGCTTGGATCCACGAAGGACGAAGTCCGCGCCGCACATCACCGTAAAGGGTGAACTGCGAAATCACAAGCACTCCCCCGCCAATGTCTTTCACAGATCGGTTCATCTTGCCGGCTTCGTCGTCGAAGATGCGCAGAGCGACGATCTTCGCCGCCAGGTACTCGGCATCAGTCTCGGAATCGTCGCGCGCCACACCCAGCAAAACGACGAGACCTTGTTTGATCTCGCCGACGACTTCGTCTTCCACAGTAACTCTAGCGCGCGTGACGCGCTGCACCACTGCTCGCATTATTTCTTTGGAGGTTTGCTTGGCCTGATTTCAATACGACTGGGAAGACTGCGGTCATCATGGTGAAGCAGATCGATAACTACTCTAGCGACGTCGAAAGGTTGCAACTGCCAGGAGTTCGTGTCGCTCGGGCTATCGCCGCCAAATTCAGTGTTTACTGAGCCGGGCATGATGTAACTGACTTTAATACCATCGTGCCTGACCTCCTGCATCAATGCTTCACTGAATCCGTTTAGGCCAAACTTCGACGCATTGTAGGCAGCCATTCGCGGGTGAGGGTTGGCGCCGGCGAGTGATGAAATGTTGATGATATAACCGCCGCCGTGCTTCTTCATGAGCGGGATGGCTTCATGGCAGCAGTAGAAAACGCCGAAGAGATTGGTTTCAAGCACCGCGCGAAAATCTTCAGTTGACATCTCTTCGACAGGCGCAAAAATCCCGATACCCGCGTTGTTAATCAGGATGTCGACGCCACCGAATTCTATCTCGGTAAGTTCGAACAGAGACTTTATTTGGGCATGAATCCGAACATCGCACACTATCCCCGTAACCCTACTCTTACCGAGCGCCATTAGATCGCGAACGGTTTCATCAATCTCGTTTCGGCTGCGAGCGCTGACGCAAACGTTAATGCCCTCTCGCACCAAAGCTTCAGCTATGCCGCGGCCGATGCCTTTCGTGCCGCCGGTTACGACCGCAACTTTGCCATTAAGATCCATGTGAGTTCTAAATCAGACTAGCGGCTCGACCGCCTTTGCAGGGCGGAAAGGTTCGTGCCTTTCCATCCGGCCAGTGCTAGCCATTTTCAACCCGGAGGGTTGCCCCGAAAGTAGCCGGTGGTCTGCGCTACGCTGCGACCACCGGCTACTATCTGCCAGCCTTTCAGGCTGAGTGCCGACTCCCTGGCCGATACGTTGATACTTAACTCAATTTCTCCTTCAGTCGCTCATTCACAACTTTCGGGTTCGCTTTGCCTTTCGACGCCTTCATCACCTGGCCTACGAAGAAGCCAAACAAAGTCTCTTTGCCTTCCCGATAACTTGCAACTTGCCGCTGATTGGCGGCCAGCACCTGGTCGATGAGCGCATCGATCTCTGCCGTGTCGCTAAGTTGCACCAAACCCTGCTCCGCAACAATCGTGGCCGCGCTCTTGCCAGACTTGAACATCTCAATGAGCACATCCTTGCCTTGTTTGCCGCTGATCTTTTCTTCGTTGATCAAACGCACCAAAGCTCCCAGGTCTTCCGCCGAGATGGGAGAAGAACCAGCCCGCACGCCCACACTCTCAAGTTCACGCAGGAGTTCCGAGCGTATCCAATTCGCAGCTGCCCGTGGATTCTCGGAAGCTTCGGCGGCTTTCTCAAAGTAGTCAGCCAGCGAACGTTCCGAAGTCAGTTGTGAGGCATCGGTAAACGAAAGTTCATAGTGCTCCATGAATCGGCGGCGCCTCGCCTCCGGCAGCTCGGGCATTTCCGCGCGCACTCGCTCGATGAACTCATCTGAAACCAGTAAAGGAGGCAGATCGGGTTCGGGAAAATAGCGATAGTCGTGGGCCTCTTCTTTGGAACGCATGACGCGAGTTTCCGCCGCGCGCTCATCCCAGAGCCGCGTTTCCTGTTGCAAGCGGCCGCCGGTTTCAAGCACTTGAATCTGCCGGCTAATCTCAAACTCAATCGCGCGCTGCATGAAACGTACGGAGTTTAAGTTCTTCAATTCGACTTTGGTGCCAAACTTTTCATCTCCAATTCGCCGCACCGAAACGTTCGCTTCACAACGGAGATTGCCCTTCTCCATGTCCGCCTCGGAAGCTCCTACCCATTGCAGGGCACGGCGCACATGGTTGACATAATCATAAGCTTCCCAGGAAGAACGAAAATCCGGTTCGGTAACAATTTCGGCCAACGGAGTACCAGCGCGATTGAGATCGATGTAGGAATAACGATCAACGTCAGGCAATCCCTCGTGTACATTTTTGCCGGCGTCTTCTTCAAGATGCAGTCGCGTGATCGCTATTCTTTTCGGTCGCCATTCAACGGGGTGCCCGGCTTCATCGCGCTCGGCGGTCATGATCTCCAGCTCACCGTTTGCTGAAAACGGTTTATCGTATTGCGAGATCTGATATCCCTTGGGGAGATCGGGATAGAAATAATTCTTGCGCGCGAAAATTGACCGGTTGTTAATTTGGAGACCGAGGGATAGCGCCGCTCGGGCGCCGAGTTCGATTACGCGGTGATTGAGGACCGGGAGCGCTCCTGGCAAACCCAAACAAACAGGACAAGTGTTGGCATTCGGCTCGTCGCCAAACCGCGTCGAACACCCACAGAAGATTTTTGATTCTGTGCTTAGTTGAGCGTGAATCTCCAACCCGATAATTGTTTCCCAGGCGTTCATTGTTTTATCTGAGATCTTAAATTTGAGATATCAACCCTCACCCTTCGGTTTCAGCTTCCCCAGGTGCTACTCAAATCCATAACCACAAAGCAGTCCAGTCGCTACCGTTTCATTTCTGACAAGCGCTCCTGCCGTCTGCCTACTGCTGTCCGACCTCTAAGGCCTCAGCCATCCTGGCGGGGCACCAGCACGTCGCGCTTCTTCTTCGAGTTCTCGCCACCGAGCAGTAAGTCCCGCGCGCGCTGCTCCCAACTCGTTGAAACGCGTGATAAGTTCACCTCGCTCATACGAGAGATCATAGGCTGGAATCGTAGATCCGACGAGACCGACGTTCGGGAACACCGGAAAACCACTGCCAATCCCCCTGGGCCACGTATGTGCAAATGTTCCGGGATTGACGAGCACTTGTCCTCGCGTTCCGCCGCCTCCGAAAGGAACGCGACCTGTTATTCGGGAGTCCTGCCGAGGCGCTACAAAGACACCGGGCCGGTGCGTTCCGAGGCGTGGGAAAGATCCCATCGTGCCAAAGTTTCCAAATGCCCTTCTGCCAAAATTCCCAAACGAGATAAAGGGTAATACAGTGCTAACGGTTGTGAACGACCCGTTTCCCCAGCCGTTCGATAACGGGAATGGACCTTCGTCAAGTCGTGCGCGAATCCAGGCGATCTCGGCATCGAGCGCTGCCATTTCAGTTCTTAGGGCTGCAGCCCGCTCACGCCAGTAATTTTCAGATTCCTTTTCTGCAGCCCGCCTCTGCTCCAACTCAGAGGCAATCGAATCAGATTCCGCGGCAGCTTGCGTGCGCGACTCTGCTACCGAAGGCAGCCCAAGTTGCTTTCGCCTGTTCTCGTAAGCTAACTCGCTATCCTTTCGTCGCCGCATCGACGACTCCAGGTCACGATTCGTAATCGTGCGCTTCTTAACTGCCGCTGCCCCAAGCTTTTCTGTCTGAGCTGTGATCGATAATTCCCCGGGCGTCGATTGGCCACGTCGCAGCAGACTTCCCGGCCTCTCATTATTAGCTCTCTCGGTTGCCGGAATATCGATGGCCGCCATCTGAAGAGTTATCTGAATTCCCGGCGCCTTTTCGTATGTTAACGTCGATGCTGTTACAGCAAATTGCGATGGAATCTCGATGCGCCGGCCGCCACGCATTACCACGGTGTAGGCACTTGCGGTGACTGTAAAGATAAATATCGACAAGAAAACTATAGCGATCCGGCTGGCTGCGCGCTTTTTCGTGTGAAGTCCGTGCATAGCTATCACTTCCTAAATCCTGCAATCAATCCTTTTCGTGGGGGGAATACGGTTGACAGTATAACATTCGCCGAAAAGCTGCTCGAACGAACCCACTGATTTTCTCTCAAAAAAACCTTTGCAAACGGCTGACAGTTTGATATACATCGCTTTCATTCAGACGTTAGCTTCGCTTAGGTAGTGCGGACGCGTCTTTGCTCGTTGCGCCCGCGTGGTTGTCAACCCCTTCACAGAGGAGATTAGGCACAAATCATGGCAAAGACTGTTTGCAAGATTCTAGGCGTCGTTTTCCTTCTGGTGGGAATCTGTGGATTCTTTGCGCCACACCTGCTTGGCGCTCATTTGACACCAGCGCACAATCTCGTCCATCTCGTCTCGGGCGGGTTGGCTCTTTACTTTGGGTTCGCCGGTTCGTTGTCGGGCGCGAAAGGATTCTGTCTGATTTTCGGTCTTCTGTATCTGGCACTGGGATTCCTGGGACTGTTTGTACTGGGTGACCCAGCGATGGATAGAATGTGGACGATCGGTCCGTTAGTACTGGCCAGGGTAGATCACTTCATTCACATCCTGCTCGGCCTTATTTTCCTGGCTGGCGGTCTGTTAACGAAGAAGCCTGCGCTGCCAGCCTAAGGCAGGACTGCGCCACAAGTTTCAGGTTGCAGGGATGGGCTCGATAAGTAGCGCAATTGCGCCCTAGAGCTTTTGAACCTTGCAACCTGAATTTTTTGTGCCGTTTGATTTTAAGATCTCAGATTTGAGTCTGAAATTATGGAGTGAGGTTAGGACTCTAAACGTTGATACGCTTTTTTGGACCCATTCCATGAAAACAAATCGGGGTGAATGAGGTGAGCCAAAAGCTCTGTACCGTTCACCACTCTAGGCCCTGGCCGGGCAAAGTAAGAATTCGCGTCCACAGCATACACTCGGTGGTTAACGACAGCAGGAAGACTAGACCAGCGCGGATAAGTGCAGAGTTGCTGCGACTGTTCGACCACTTGCTCCAGGTTGAA
>DASWDX010000319.1:0-6957 GCA_036395055.1 Pyrinomonadaceae bacterium
GAACTACAATTGGAAGGTCGCTGACTGAAAGAGAAATCGCATTTCCGAGTAGTACGAGCAGCACCAGAGGAAGCGCCAGTGCAAGAAGCAGCGTACGCCAGTCGCGAACGATCTGGGTTAATTCTTTGCGAGTTTGCGCCAGAATTCGCCGCATACCGTGTTCCTTCGTCAGGGCATGACCGCCATGCCACGTCGTTGCGACTGCGCAACTACGCTGATGAATACGTCTTCCATTGAGAAGCGTTCTTCGCGTGCACTAACGACGCGAATACCGTTTGCTTCAAGGCTCTCTTTAATTTGCCGCTTTGCGCTGTCAACCACTTCGTCTGTCATTACGTGAAGACGATCGCCAAATAGAGAAACGCGCCAACTTTCCCATTGCTGCTTCAGGAGATCAGCAGCGCGTTGAGGATGATCGACAACGAATTCAAGAAGATGGCCCTTCTGCTGCCCTTTGATATAACTGGGACTACCCTCAGCCACTAACTCTCCGGCCACCATCATACCGAGGCGATTACACTGCTCTGATTCTTCGAGGTAGTGGGTCGTAACGAGAATAGCTGATCCGGCGTCTGCGAGTTGATTGATCATGGACCAAAAGGCGCGCCGGGCCAGCGGATCGACGCCTGAGGTTGGTTCATCGAGGAAGAGCACGCTCGGCTCGTGCATGATGGCGGCGCCAAAAGCCACGCGTTGTTTCCAACCTCCGGGCAAGCTGCCGGTAATTTCGTCCTGTCTTCCTTCAAGTCCTGAGAAGGAGAGCACCCATTTCAGTTTTTCTTCGCGCTCGCCTTCGGGCACACCGTACACACCTGCGAAGAAGTCGAGGTTCTCTCTGATTGAAAGATCATTGTAGAGCGAAAACTTCTGCGACATATAACCAATGCGCTGGCGCACATCTTCCGATCTGAAACTGCCGTGTTCGCCAGCCAGCTGCATCTGTCCTCGAGTCGGTTCAAGCAGACCGCACAGCATCTTGATGGTTGTTGTCTTGCCCGCCCCGTTTGCACCAAGCAGTCCATAGACCTCGCCATATTTGACTTCCAGGCTGACGTTGTTCACGGCCCTGAAGGAACCGAACAGTTTTACGAGATCTTTTGCTCCAATTGCGATCTGCCCGCGCAGGGTTGTGTAATCATGCCGTCGCGGAAAGGGTGCCGATTGTGTCTCCTGGCCCAGACCCCGCAACGTGGCTACAAAAGTATTTTCCAGTGTCGGTTCATTAAGCCGAATCTCGTCGACAGGGATTTGGGCCGCGTTCAGTCTTTCTTCGACAAGTAGTTTGGCTTTGTCAGGTTCACGCGCTAAGAGATCGAGCCGGTCGCCAAAGCGCTGCACGTCAAGGATGTCTCGATCTGGTCCAGTGATGTTGGAAAAGAGCTTCTCCATTTCGCGTAAATTCGAAGTGGTGAGCTCCAGTCGTTTGGCGTGCAAACTTTCGCGTAGTTCAACCGGTGAACCCATCCGTTGAATTTCGCCCTGGTGCGTAAGCGCCACTCGGTGACATCGTTCGGCTTCATCCAGGTAGGGTGTGGCCACCAAAATCGTCAGACCGTCAGCCGAAAGGTGTGCCAGGGCATCCCAGAATTCTCGACGAGAGACCGGATCGACTCCGGTTGTGGGTTCGTCAAGCAAGAGTACTCGCGGCTGGGGCACAAGAGCGCAGACGAGCGCAAGTTTCTGCTTCATGCCGCCACTCAATTGTCCAGCTAACCGATCTGAGAATCTGTCCATATCGAACATTTCGAGATAACGATGACCACGTTCGGCAATCTCGTCCCGGGCAACGCCGCGCAAATCGCCGATATAGCGGATATTTTCGACGACGCTCAGATCAGGATAGAGACTGAATGTTTGGGTAAGATATCCGGTCTGAGATCGCATCGCTCGCGCAGGTTTGTTGAAGATCGCTGCAGAGCCGCTGGTCGCTTCCATGACCCCTGCCAGAATCTGGAAAGTAGTAGTTTTGCCCGCGCCGTCTGGGCCAATCATGCCGAAGATCTCACCTTCGTTTACTTCGAAACTGACGCCACGAACAGCCTCCGTCGGGCCATAGCTCTTATGAAGATCTCTCACGATAATGGCTGGCCGCGATTCTCGCGTTGAACTTTGACGGTTCGGCTTGCTCGATTCGTCGTCGAATTGCCACCGCGCCCCTGTTGACTGCGTTTCACCCTCATTCATTGCGACATGTCACCTGCGAATTATTTCTGTCGTTTTCCCGATGGCCATTTATCACCGCTGATCAATATCTCTCCGTCAGCGGGCATTCCAGGCTTTGCCAATCCAATCGCACCTTTTAACTGAAGTTTGACACCGACTACCTGCTTTACCCGTTCATCGCGAAAGTAAGTATTCTCGGGTGTAAACGTAGCTTCCGGATCGATCCGCGCTACGTATGCGTCGATAGGTTGATCCGGGTTAGAGTCGAGATAAACACGCGCCGGTTGATCGAGCTTGACGTTGCCAATCTGGCCTTCAGGCACAAAACCTCGCAGATAAACTTTGCTCAAATCCAGAAGGGTGACGATCGCCGTTCCAGCGCTGACAACTTCGCCTGGCTCTGCCGCACGCGTCGTTATCGTGCCGCTGAAAGGTGCAGTGATAATCAGATCTTTGCGGTTCGCCTGGGCTTCGGCCAATTGGGCCCTGGCCTGTTGGATTTTGGCGGCAGCGCTGGCAACTTCCTGTTGCTGCTGCGCAATCTGTTTTCGAGTCGCACTAGCCTGACTAGCGCGAATACTCGGGTTTTCCAGACTGGCCTTCGCGACTACCAGTGCGCCTCGCGCCGAGTCGACCCTGCGTCTTGCCGCCGCAACGGCGGCTGCCTGCTGGTCGGCAGTTGAGATGGCTTCCTGGCCCTTGCGTTCAGAAACGGCGCCGGTTGCGGCTAGACGCGTATAGGCTTCCTTATCAAAAGCGGCGATTCGATACGCCGCCTCCTGCCTGGCGAGTTCGGCTTCCGCGACAGTGATTTCGCCCTCTGCCTGCCGCACTCTTCCGGATGCGTCCGTCCGTGCTTGCCCTGTCAATAACTGACTCTGCCGGACCTGCTCTTGAAGCACTGCAATCTGGGCTCGGGCCGCCTGCGCCTTGGCCTCGGCGTCGGAAAGGGCAGCCTGCGCCTGATCCTCGCGAGCGCGAACCTGTTCGTCGTCGAGCAAGGCGATTGTGTCGCCAGCATTGACGGTATCGCCTTCCCGCACACGAACTTCAAGAATTCGTCCGCTGAATTTTGGTGCGATGGCTGAGGCGTCACCTTCAATACGGCCGCTCAAAGCAACCACGTTGTCTGGGCCACGCGTGGTCGCAAAGAACAATCTCCAAACCAGATATGTTGCACCTCCCAGCACTGCGAGAAACAAGAGTCCGGGAATCCAACGACGAAATCGCGACCTCAAGGGCTTCGAGGGTGTCGGTTTGTTTAGCGATCGCTTTTCGTTTTCGGCGGCAGGTTTTCCCTTTTCATCATCCGTCATCTTCTTTTTCTCGCCTCACTTGGTAATTTGCCTTTTCCGTGTTCCGCGCCGGCAGTTCGAATGTACGCCAGCGAGAAGTCGGCGATGTGGTTGGCTATGCGATCCAATTGCGACGCCGTCATTTTCATTTCTGGCCATAAGCGAGTTATGACCGGGCGAGCGAACGCATAAAACATTATCTGGCCGATGATGCTATGAGCACACAGTCTCGTCTTCTCATGATCCGCTGGCAATCCCAACATTTTGCTGATCACTTCGCGCAGCCGCGCATAGACTGGCTGAATTGCTTCGGCCACAACCTGATTCATTGCCAGCGTGGGTTTTGAAATCTCATGAATGAGGATTCGAAAATGCCAATCCGGGAGATCTTGTCCCCAGAGACTTTCAAGTCGGGCTTTCACCACGGCCCGCAAAATCTCTTCTGATGATGCATGTTGGTCGAGCGCGGCGCGGACAGCGTCGAACCGAGCAGCGCGCATCGACTGCCGCACTACTTCCGTATAGAGGCCTGTTTTGTCTCCGAAGTGATAATTGACAGAGGCGATATTCGCTCCGGCGCGATCACAGATCTGTCTGACCGTAGCGTGGTGAAAGCCCAGTTCAGCAAACATTTCTCCCGCTGCTTCTAACAGCCTGGACCTGGTTCGGTCGCTGGCAATCGGAAGCCCGGAACCCTTTGCGGTTCGTCGCTTAGTCGCCCTCTGTTTTGGCATTGAAACGCGAATTTAAAACAATCGTTTGAATATGTAAAGCGAGAGCCTTATGTTCTGTTGAGAATCTGTATGACCGCTCGATGAATTCACTCGGAGGGGCGTATACTGCTCAAGTTCCCTCCCTTAGTTCCCTCTTAAACCAATCTCGTTATCCGTATCTTCCCGCGGCATCGGACTGGTAGGCACGCGCGCCTGAAAGGTCTGCTAGCTAGAGTGATCAAGATGGAGGGGTTCAATCATGACGCAGCGAATTCGGATCTTTATGTTCGTTGAAGCCGTGGCGTTCCTGGCTGCCGCCTCGGTCCACTTCGGTGTGCTGGTCCATGGTTATGAACACTCCAAAGCGGGTACAGCCGAAAGTGTGATCGCCATTGTGCTTCTCATCGGAATAGCGTTGACGTGGATCCGCCCGCAGTCGACGCGTGCATTTGGTTTGGCAGCTCAGGGCTTCGCTCTTCTAGGAACGCTGGTCGGAATCTTCACGATTGCGATTGGCGTTGGTCCTGGCACCGCACCCGATATCGCTTATCACATCACAATCGTAATCGTACTGATATCCGGTCTCATCGTGGCGTGGCAAGCGCGACTTAACCCCATTTAGCGTGAAAGGCAGCCTGCGAAGCAGGCGGAAGCAACGAGAAACCGTTGGAAACGGTTCAGAGGATCATTGGGCGAACTTCGATCACCGGGCTAAAGCCGCGGTGCTAATGAGATCGCTCCGAAAAAAGGAATTTCGGATTTCGAATTTCGAATTTCGGATTTGAAGACCAACTCTAAGAATGTCTTTGGGGCTAACCGTACAATCGCCTTTCGCTCCGGGCCGTCAAGAGTCACCCCCTGAAGCGATCCGTGAATGAAAATTCTTCAATAAGAGTTAACAAAATCCGGACTCAGACGTCTTTATCTATAGACGAGGAAGAAAATGAAACTGAACGAGGGGTATTCGCGTTAACTGAGTCAAGGGAGCTAGGTTATGTTGAAAGTACAAGCCAAAAAATTGGGAACTGTCTCTGTCCTGTGCCTGCAAGGGCAAATTGTGAACGGTGAAACGGAGATTCTGCGCAATGCCGTGCAATCCCAGTCGGAGGTCAGCGCGGTCATCCTCGATTTGGCGCGGGTAACTACAGTCGATGCCGGCGGTTTGGGAGTAATGTTGGCACTGCGCGAACAAGTGGAATCAAAAGGAATCCGCTTCGAACTCGTGAACGTAACCAAACAGGTAAGCCGGGTGCTTGAAATCACGCGCCTGGATTCTGTTTTCCAAATTACATCTGGGGTTGAAGTCTTTCCGGCAGTTTCGCGTAGCCGGCGAGGGTCGGTCCCCGCGCTTGCGTCGTGCACCTAACCGCTGAAGACCGACGCCCTTTAACCCACCCTGATCCGCAGTCTGAACAAAACATGCCCTCGGCGCGCGAAAATAATCCGACCTCAAGATTGATCAAGTTTGAAAGCCACGCGGTATTGGCGTCGTACGGATTCTCATTCTCACCGCGGCTTTGGAGACCGTATAGAAACACGGTTGCCGCCGTGCCGCCAGATATGCGGAAAGGCTATGCCCTTCTGATGAGTGCTGATGGGATGGGGCTATGCCCCCCAATAGGGGCGAAGCCCCAGAGTGATAAGTGGGCCAACATCCGGTGGGGCACAGCCGCCACCGCACAGCAGGCGGCACAGCCGCGAACTGCACTCAACTACATTCTGCTCCGCTGGAGCGGCGAGTTTTTAGAACTCAAAGGTCTATAAACATTAGGTCCCTCCGGGACCGCAGCAGAATAACCAACCACCACCCGGTCGCTATCCGCTCCCGGTTCCGTATTCGCCTACCCACGTTGCCGGACTGTTTGCTTACGCGGCTTTGGCGGTCGTGTTTTCAGCGGAAGCGAGATGCAGCGATGCACAAATACGGAACCGGGAGCAGTAGCGACCGGCTACTCGGTTGACTACGAGCCGCGATGTTTCGTCAGGAGACTCGCGCATTGAACGATTTGCGTATTGCAGGTTGCAGCCGGTCGCTGCCGCTCCCGGTTCCGTATTCGTCGACCCACGATGCCAGCCTTCTTGCGTGGACATCATCGCGACACGAATAATGAACCGGGAGCGGTCCGGCGACCGAGTGCATGTCGCTCTACTTCCGAAGCTTCGTGTGATAAAGAATATAGGATCCAACACGTTCTCCCGCGTCGCGCTCACACCAACGATCAAGATTGGTAAAGTCGAATTTAGTATCTGCAGGTATGACCGCATAAGTCACCGGGCGCTTAAGGACCTGCTCCCGGGAAAACGAATTTGCGACGCCCGCACAAATACGGAACCGGGAGCGATAGCGACCGGCTGGAGGTTTGATTACAAATTCCCTTGCAACTGAGGCGGTTGTGTATGTCGCGATGTGATCCGGTCGCTGCCGCTCCCGGTTCCGTATTCGTCGACCCACGTTGGCGAAGTCCCTAGTTACGCCGCGGGTATTGAAGAGTATTTGTAGCGCACAGGTTGCAGCCGGTCGCTGCCGCTCCCGGTTCCGTATTCGTCGACCCACGTTGCCAGACTTTTTGCTACGTGGCTTTGGCGTGGTGTTTTCAGCGGAAGCGAGATGCAGCGATGCACAAATACGGAACCGGGAGCGGTAAGCGACCGGACCCAACCTGCGCTATAAACCAGGCATCAATGACTGAGTATCGTGACGAACATATTCCCCTGGCCTACCTAATTACTTTTCGTGCTTATGGCACGTGGCTACATGGGGACCAGCGCGGATCAGTTAATCGCTT
>DASWDX010000320.1:0-7127 GCA_036395055.1 Pyrinomonadaceae bacterium
CTGTCCCCGTAACTAAATGATCACTATTCAATTGGGAACCAGTCAATTGGGAACCAGTTGCCAATATCAACCACAGCCCGGCGCCAAAAACGAGGAGGAGGGCCAGGTAATAAAGCAAGCTTCGAGACTTTTGACCATTGGAAGTAGGCATTTGGGGTCTCTATGTGATGAAGGTCAAACCTATTACACCAGAGAAACGTATTACTGCAATGAGCTGGAAATAGTTTCCTGAGAACGCAACGCACAAAAGTAATCAGGCAACTTAATAGACGCGCTCTCAAGCGAAGGTAAAAATCGATGCTCAGTTGACGAAAGTAGATCCTTTGTAGCGCAAACTGTTAGTTTGCGTCTGATTGAACAGAGGCAGCTTACGGATCGCTCCGCAAACTAACAGTTTGCGTTACATTAGGCGTAAAAAGCGCCAATTGATCCCCGGTGTCATAGATGTTACTTTCGTCGATAGGCTCGCTCGTGGCAAGCAGGTGAAGTTTGATTTTTGTTTTTCATTATACAATACCTATCGCTATCCAAAGTCTTGCAGAATTTTCCGAAATTTCGGTAGACGCACAGAGCAATCGTACAAGAGACTAATGGCGACCAACACGACTGGAACAAAGACGGAAGTCGGCAATTATTTCGTCTCAAATTATCCACCGTTTTCACAGTGGAAGCCTGAGTATGTAGTGGACGCACTTGAGGCGCTCGATCAAGCGCCTCGCACCGAAAATCCGTTTGGTCTTTACCTTCATATACCTTTCTGCCGCAAGCGTTGCAAGTTTTGCTATTTCAAAGTCTATACGGACAAGAACGCCGCGGAGATCGAACTCTATCTCGATGCTCTCATCAAAGAGGCTGAACTCTACAGTCGCACGCGCGCCTTTGAGGGCCGGCAACTCCGCTTCGCATATTTCGGGGGTGGTACCCCTTCCTATATAAGTGAAAAGCAACTGCATTATCTGGTAGATGGTTTGAACCGCCATGTGAGCTGGAGCGACGCCGAAGAGGTTACCTTCGAGTGCGAGCCAGGCACGTTGAGGAAATCGAAGCTCGAAACCTTGAAGGATATCGGCGTCACTCGTTTAAGTCTTGGTGTTGAACATTTTGATGATGAGATTCTGGCGGCTAACGGTCGCGCGCACCTCTCGGCCGAAATTTACGATGTCTATGACCTGGCTCGCGAAGTCGCTTTTCCTCAGATCAATATTGACCTGATTGCGGGCATGGTGGGGGAGACGGAAGCGAAGTGGCGCGACACGGTCCGTCGGGCTGTCGAGTTGCAACCCGACTCAGTGACGATCTATCAGATGGAGCTTCCTTACAATACTGTTATCTCGCAGGAAATCATCAAGCAGGGAGCGCCGTCGCCCATCGCCGATTGGGACACAAAGCGGCGTTGGCTCGATTTTGCATTCGATGAGTTTCAAGCGCGCGGCTATCGCATTGCGAGCGCGTACACGGTGGCTACCACTGCAAAGCCGTGCCGGTTTATATATACCGATGCTCTTTGGCACGGCGGCGATATGATTGGTCTTGGGGTTTCATCGTTCTCACACTTCGGCGGCGTCCATTTCCAGAATGCACACAGCTTCGAGGAATACGTCGCCTTGCTCGATAACAATCGACTGCCACTGCTGCGAGCGCTGACTTTAACCCCTAAACAAAACCTGATCCGTGAAATGATCCTGCAACTCAAGACCGGCGCAATTGACCTCGATTACTTTCGCGGAAAGTTTGGAGTCGACATCTGGGAGGAGTTCAAACCTGTATACGAACGACTAGCCAGCGACAGTCTGGTTGAGCGAGAAAGCGCAACAATCAATCTTACCCGCAGCGGTCTCCTGCAGGTCGATCATTTTCTGTCTGAATTCTTTGAACCCGAACTGAAAGCGGTGCGATACGTATAGAGAACGGTAAAAAGTAAATAGTAAATAGTAAATAGAAAAGTTTTACTACTTTTCACTTTTCACTTATCACCCTTCACTTTTCACCAACACAAAAACATGGATATGAACAGTAATTATGATGTGATCGTTATTGGCGGCGGACCGGCGGGCAGCACCATTGCCAGCATCCTCGCGCGCGAGGGCCGGAAAGTAGTGCTGTTTGAGAAGGAGCGCTTTCCACGCCACCATATCGGCGAATCACTGATGACAGATACTTACTTTACTTTCCAGCGCATGGGTTTACTGGAGAAGTTGAAAGCAAGTCCGTTCGTTCGGAAATACAGTGTACAGTTCGCTAATCCGGCGGGCAGGGAATCGCGCCCATTTTATTTCTTTGAGGCGAATCATCACGAGTCTGCCGTGACCTGGCAAGTGACAAGAGCGCAGTTTGACCTGATGCTGATCGAACATGCGGAGGAGCAGGGCGCGAAGGTCTATCAGGAGACGCATATCAAATGCGCCCTCTTTGAAGGGCAACGTGCGTATGGTGTTGAGGCCCGTTTGGTGGATGGTTCGCTTAAGGAGTTTCGCGCGCCCGTCGTGGTTGATGCGACCGGGCAGACCGCAATGCTTTCAAACAAATTTGGTTGGCGCGTCCGTGATCCCAAGCTCAAAAAAGCTGTCCTCTATTCTTACTTCAAAGGGGCGCACCGTGAACCCGATCTCAATGGTGGGGCAACTCTGGTATTGCGTACTCCAATGGGAAGCAACGGCTGGTTCTGGTATATCCCGCTCGAAAATGACATCACCAGTGTCGGTATAGTTGCCGACCCCGAATATCTGGTGAAGGACCGCGGCCAGGACCTGGCTAAGATTTTCCATGAGGAGATAGAGAAGGTCGAGTCGTGCCGGAAGCGAGTGGCAGGGGCCACGCGCACCGACAAGATCTATTCGATTCTTGATTATTCGTATCGTTCAAAGAGTTGCGCCGGCGATGGCTTTATTCTGATCGGCGACGCCTATGGTTTTCTCGATCCCATCTATTCTTCCGGTGTACTGCTTGCGCTTAAGATGGCCGAACTCGCCGCTGACAGCATTCATGACGCTTTCAGAAACAACGATTTTTCAGGGGCGTGCCTGGGTCAGTATCAGGCGAAGCTGGATCAGGCCATCGAATCCATGCGCAAGCTTGTCTACGCTTTCTACAACGAAGGCTTCAGCTTCGCGCAGTTTCTGCAGAAGTATCCTGAGCAGCGCGTGAATATCATCAGCCTGTTAATGGGTGATGTATTCAAGGAAGGGGTGGATAAAATCTATGCGCCGATGGCGGAATTCGCGGTAATCCCACCACCGCTCTACGAGCAGCTCGACGGTTCTCCGGTGCAACTCACAGAACCCGCACCGGGAGTGAAGGAAGTATTGTCGGCCAAGTATCAGTACTACGACGATCGCGCCGTTTTGCAACAGGACTAGGGGAGCGGGGGTAAACCACCCTTCCTCACCTGAGAGGGGACTCAAGTTGCGAGATTGTTCAAGCTTGAAGGCTTCAACCTGAAACGGAGTGTCTAAATTTGAAAACCTCTCAGGTTGGGAAGGGTGGTTTACCCCCGCTGATTCGTTATCTTACAAGTGGCGCCTTCAGCCCTTCCTCTAATCCTAGAACAACAACTTCACTCCAAACTGAACATGTCTCGGATCTCGCGCGGAAGTGATGCGACCAAATGTCGGTGATCCCAGAAAGTTGTCCGGCAGGTTAAAGTTCGGATGATTGAAGAGATTGAAAAACTCCGCACGTATCTGCAAGTTCAGATCTTCTGAAAGATTGGTGTCCTTCAGCAACGATACGTTCACGTTTTGGTATCCTGGCCCATCCAGAATGTTTCTTCCGGCATTTCCAAACTGGCCGGGAGGTGCAAATGCGAAAGCACTGGTCGAGAACCACTCTTCCGGCGAGCGATGATCGAGATGTGGATTCCCGATGAGGTTAGGACGATCATTTGCCCCGAAGCCCAGAATCGATCGGCCCGTGCCGCTGTTATCGATGTCAGGCAGAAGGGCCACGGTGAATGGCCGTCCTGATTGAAACGTTAGAACGCCGAAGCTCTGCCATCCGCTCAGGATCGAAGAAAGCCATCCAGCATTGGCGAGATACTCACGTCCTCTGCCGAATGGAAGATCATACGAGTAACTGAGCGACAAACGGTGGCGAACGTCGAAATTCGAACGCCCTCGCTCTGCCCGCACGTCGTAACTGTTTTGTGGGAAGTTTGAGTCACCCGCGCTGCTGAAGAAATTCGAAGCGTCATCGATTGATTTCGACCAGGTGTACGACACCAGTGAGGCGAGACCTCGGGAGAGTCGTTGCTGGAAGCGTGCTTGTAAACTGTGGTAATTCGAATTGGCTCGTGACTCGAGCAGATTGATGTCATCGAATCGCGGATCAGGTCGCGGGACGAAGGGTAGTCCGGGAGGAAGGGCGCTGGGCTGGGGTTGATTTACGTCGCGCGCCGTCAACAGCTTTGTTCCTTTTGACCCGACATAAGCGACTTCCAGCACGCTGTTGTCGTTTAGTTGTTGCTGGATGTTGAAACTCCAGTGCTGCATATAAGCTGTGCCCAAGTCACGCTGAATTGCGAGCGCCGAATCAGGCAACGGAAAAGGGAAAAACGCCGGAAACGGATTGTCTAAAGTTAAGGGCAAACCCGGAAGCGAGAAGAAGATGTTATTGTCGAAATAGGGTGAGTTGAAGTACAGCGCTTCACCGGGCGCCAGCGGCGATTGATCGTAGTAAATGCCGTAACCGGCGCGCAGAACCGTTAGTTCATTCCTGCCCAGTGTCCACGCCAAACCGGCGCGCGGCGCGAAGTTGTTCTTGTCCGCGTTAAACCCGCCACGTGGGACACCCATTGTTCCAACCCGGACCAGACTCCGTGACGCCAGGTCGTAAACGTTCGCTCGATCGGTCGTATCAACCGGAGGTGAGTTAAATTCATAACGCAGACCAGCGGTGATAGTCAGGCGCGATCTCACGCGGAAGCTGTCATTGAAAAAGAAGTTGTAGCTGTGCGTGCGGAGATGTTGCGGATTATCGACACGAGCCACGCTGGTGAACAACGGAAAGCCGAGCAACAGGTCCGCAAGTGCATTTCCTGAGATTTGGGCGAACGGCGAAAACTGCAGGCGCCCGCGCGACTCAACATCACGGAAGGCGTTCTGTTGGGCGAAGCGAACGTCTGCGCCGAATTTGATCAGATGACTGCCCCGCACATAACTCGCCGTATCAAGAATCTGATAAACATTGGTCACACTGTTCTGTGGATTGTTACCTTCATCACCGAGCGGAGAAAGACCTGTGACTGTAATGAAACTTAGCCCCGTGTCGCGCGCGTTCGCAGAAATCACCGGCAGTCCGAGAGCAGAATTGCGGCGGCTTGCTTCCTGGTTTACTGACGAGGCTACCCGGCTCAAGGCTACACGCGTCTCGTTCACGAGATTTGGACTCAGTACGTCCGTGAGCGCTGCCATGACGTTTTGACTGCGTCGTTTTACAGCATCGCCAAATCCCGGCACCAACGCGAAGTTTGGACCGGTGAAAGGCTCGAACAGATTTCGATCGCCGAAGCTGTAACGGAAGGTCAGATTGGTTTCTTGACCGATCACGTGATCGAGTCGGGCATCAAAGCTGTCGTTGCGATCACGCTGCGTGGGCGAAGAAACAAAATTCTGAAGCGGAACATTGCGATTTGGGAAAGGATAAAGAGCAGCAATAGCCCGGCCTATCGCAAAGATGCGTATCGTCGGAATGATGCCGCCGGAAAAAGGCTGACCGGTAAAAGGGTCAATAGGAATACCGAATAAGCTTTGTGAGAAATCGCCGGCGCGTTCCTGGGCTGTCGGCACATTGGTGATGCGCGTAATGCCTTCGCGCGAACGTGTGCCTTCATAATCGCCAAAGAAAAATGTTCGATCACGTCTAAGCGGGCCACCGAGAGAACCTCCGAACTGGTTACGTATGTATTTGGGTTTCGGCTCACTCGGGGGGGCAAAGAAATTGCGGGCGTCGAGGGCGCCATTGCGATGAAACTCAAACAGCGAGCCGTGAAAGTAATTGCCGCCCGACTTGAGAACGACGTTGACCTGTGCTCCCGGACCACGACCGAATGCTGCGTCGTAGCTGCTGGTCAGCGTTTCAAACTCATGAATGGCGTCAACCGGCGGGCGCACCCCAAAGGTGCTCAGCTTTGGATCGACGTTGTAGACGCCATCAAGCAGAAAGTTGTTGGCATCTTCCCGCGCACCGTTAACGCTGAAAGCGAAATCGCCGCGGGCCGAGCCGGCGGAACCCTGCGCAGCAGGAACAGCGCCTGGCACAAGCAGTGTCAACTCGTAAAAGTTTCGCCCGTCGAGAGGTAAGCCGACGATCTGGCGGTTTTCGATGACCGTGCCAAGAGACGCGGAATCATGCTTCAACAAAGGTTCGTCACCGTAGAGATCGCCCGGAGAATCCTGGACCGTTCCAACCTCCAGGCGGCCATCCAGCCGAAGCTCCTGGTTCACTGGAAGAACCACATCAATTATTTGGAGCCGCGAAAAACCAGTCCGCTCAACTTCAACACGATAGGTGGCCGCCGCCAGTGAGGAGATTGTGTACCACCCTTCGTCATTGGTGATGGTGGTTCTTGTTTCGTTGGTTGCAATATTGGTCGCTGTTACAGTAGCGCCCGGAACAACAGCGCCATTCGGATCGGTGATTGTTCCTCGCAACGAGCCGCGTTGTGTCTGTGCTCCCACGGACAAGGTAAATAGAATTAGCAAGACCAGCGGCAAGAGTTTTTGATGGATCGACATCACAAGCCCTCATTACACATTTTTGGATTGAAAACGAAATTCCGGAGCCATTCAGGAGACTCCAAGCATTATGACGAAATCCTTTTGAGAATGTCCAAAAAACAACCGCGGATTGAACAACGCGATCTATGTTTTGTCTATCAAAGTCGAAAACCTAACTGATAGAATGCAGCCAGTCTTTAGAACGGCAAAAACCCGATTATGGTTTCATGGTAGTTAAGTATCTTGATGTCAGATAAGCTTTAGGAAGCTCCGATTGAGTGTTTTCGACGCGTAGCGTCGGCATGAATTTAGCCCGGCCTTTAAAGGCCGGGAAGAGTTAACAAGGTCGGCCGCGTCGCGTAGCGATGCTTGAAAGTGGATTCGAAGCTCAATCGTCGCTACGCGACGAGAACC
>DASWDX010000321.1:0-17286 GCA_036395055.1 Pyrinomonadaceae bacterium
TTCGCCTTTTCCCGAGAATCTTGATTGCAAAGAGGCTCGCTATCCACGCGATCAGTGAAGAGGAAGCAAGCGACCAGCAAATCCCAACCACAGCCGGATCGAAGTAAGGAATAATCAGAGACACCAGGATACTGGCATTGGTTACCCGTGCAGCCAGTCGACGCACCTTGAGAGAGTGTTGCAGCCAGTTGATTCGCCGCAACTCCGCAGTGAGGTAATCGTCATCGTCGTTCAGCCGCGCGTAATATTCTGCTTCCCGTCCGGCGTGTCGACTCAAAGCCTTGTCTGAGGCTGCGGCGGCGGCATCTCGATACTGGTGAATCACGTGGGCCAACTTCCCCTCGCGCAGTGCCAGATGAGCGAGTCCCAGGCGCGCTCTGAAATTCCCCGGTTGCAGCTCAAGCACTCTCTGAAAACTGCTCTGCGCCCTCGCAGTTTCTCCCCACTCAAGAAAACTCTCGCCGACCAATGCCAATAGGCCAGGTTCTTTTTCCGCACGCCTGGCTGATAGTCGCAGCGCCGCGCGCGCTCTCGATAAGAGCTTGTAGTCGCCTAGACTGCTGGCCTGAGATCGTAGCAAACGCGCGAACTCAAGAATCATTCGTCCGTCTTTAGGAATAACAATCAATGCCCGCCGGAAGGCTTCGCGCGCCTCATTTAACCGCCCGGCGACTCTCAACTTGTTGCCTACCTGTCCTAACAGCATCGCCCTTTCGGGATCTACAGTCAGCGCGCTCGGCGCCGAGGGTTCCGTGTCGTCCGCAAATCTTTTTCTTTTTCCGCCCAGTTTGAAATCAAGCGTCGCTCCATCAAGGACATCGCTGGAGGCAAGCTGTAATGAATTCACTTCTCGATTCAGAGGTTTGGGATCGCAAAGGTAATCACGCAGTTCGATAGTGCGAAGATCGAGTTTATCCTGATGAACAAGTGGAAATAATTGACGAACCATCTGTCGATAGCTGCGGCCTCCTGAGGCAAAAGCAAACTCGGTGTCCTTCCCGATAATCTGAGTGCGATACCGATAACGCACTCGGCCCCCGCGTCTCAAGGTGCGAACTGCCTGGGTATCCACTTTCTCAAAATCCGTTATGCTGAGCTCCTTTTGCCGCCCGACAAAACGTCTCAATAGGGATGGCCCGGGTCCGCGTCGCACCAGAAATAGTCCGTCAAATTCAATGCGGTCGGTTAAAGCCAGAACAGGAATTATGAGCCAGGCAACAGCGACAACCGCCAGCGCTAACAAATCTCTCTCTGATCGTAGTAGCAGCGCGGAGCTGAACGTTAGAACACTCGCCGCAGCAAGGTAAGAGCCTGGAGAAACGCGGACGCTGGCCAATCGCAATTCCTTCCGCGGCCGCTGTCGCTCTCGCGCCACTTCGGTAAGCGCCTGCAGCGTTTCTATTTGTTCGGTGTCATTCATCTATTAAGCGTTTCCAGCGTCGGACATTCGACAGGCACGTCAAGCGAAAAGGTTCCTCTGCTTCTTCCCGGTTCAGTGTAACGTAAGTCTGCAAAGTGGACGAGGGTCTGCGTTACGCAGTCTTCACCCACTACTTGCACGACAGGAAACCTTGCGAAACCCAGAAACACCTGCGAGCGACTGTCATGTGCTGCTTCCGCGACCGCTTCAGCAACTAATCCCTGCGGCTTTTCATAGCGAACGACGTTCAAATCGCCCGGCGCTGTCTGCAGCAGAGATAAGTTGAACCTATATGTCGCCCGGTCAGTTTCCATGACACAAGTCCATTCAGTCGGGTTAGCAACTGTGGGCATGGCCGCGATCTTAATGACGCGCTCGGTGTTTTGGTTTGCGATAGCCACAGCTTGGAGCTTCGCTTGCCGCAATGCCACGATGTGGGTAACAGCCAGCCCAGAACAATAGATCGCAACCGTCGCGAGGGCGGCAATGGCAATTTTTGCGCCGGCGCGCCCGCCGATATCGCGCCGATAAAGGCTAACAAGGAGAATCAGGGCTACTATCCAAAGAAGCCGTAGGAGGATCTCATTGGTCATAAGTCCGGGGCCCGCGGGTCCTACAAGAACCAGATAACTGGGAACCAACGCGATCAACACCCAAACTATGATCCACTTTCTTGTTTTGGCGGTCAGAAGGAAAGCCGCACCGCCGAGGACCATCCATAAGAAGGGATCGATAATGAAGACAAAATCGCCATAGAACCACCTGGGATTCCATGGGAGCAGGAATCGGACACCATAGTTGTTTGTCCAGTCCAGGATTGGATGGGTCGCAGTAGCAACGAATGAGGCGACCAGGAGGCCGGCTGGTTTTACAATTCGGCGACGCTTGCGCCAGCCGGCCAGCAATAGATCGCCGAGACAAAAAATGAGTGGCAGCGCAAGCGCAAGCGCTAATGCTCCGGCAATTGAATGACTAATCCCACGGTGGTGTTGGAGGAATACCCAGCGTCCTCCGAAGATGAGAGCTACAATATCGGCGTCAGGAGAGTTGGCAGCGAGAACGCAAAGAGTAGTCGCTCCGGGGGATAACCTCTCCAACCCGGCTTTGGCCGCTGCCAGCCCTATCAGCGAGTGAGTAAGGTTATCCATTCAGGAGCAGAGAGCGCTTCGAGCTTTGAATTTAGAACTTTAAGAGCTGAAATGACTAAAATGGAATGTCGCCACCGGGGCTTTCCGGAGTTAGTTTGGCATATCGATCCGGGTCGAGCTTTTCTAGTTTCTCCGCTGCTTCGCGAGCAGCCGTAGACTGCTGCAGTGGAATACCATCACTGTCCTTCGCTTTGCGCGAAGCATCAACGATGTTAAAGAGCAAGTCCGCTGCTTCTGCCTTCTTGCCTTGCTTCTCGTAAACGGCAGCCAATCGAAGATTCGCCGTATCTGGCGTAACTACGACGCCGTTTATCGACGCCAACTCAGAATAGAGCTTGGCAGCCTCATCGTATTTTCCATCTGCCTCCTTCGCCTGGGCCAGAGCAAACTTCGCAAGCGTTGCCGGCTCAACCACGCTCGCTTTGCTAACCTCAGCAAGTTCGTTCATTGCTTTGTCGTGATCGATGTAAAGGAGGTTGGTACCGATGAAATAGCGCGCTTCCGTTTTGTAAGGGTCTCCATACTTGGTGGCGACTTTTTGAAACTCCTCGACCGCCTGCTGAGCGCGCTCCTGTTCATTGGAAAAGCTCGGACCTGTGGTAATAGGTTCGGGCGATGCGGTGGCAACGGGGGCAGTAGCAATCGCTATGGCTCGTCCCAACGCCCGCCGTGCTTCGTCGCTTTTGCGCTGAGACCACTTTACCCAGAAACCTACGAGGACGGCTAAAACAAGCACCCCCACGATTCCGTAGATAATCGCTTTGCCTTGCCCTTCGAGCCGGTCGGCTACGCGGTCAAAAATCTTTCCCGCCGTGTCGCGAAATTTGTCATGCTGGAGTTCACGTGCGCGCTTCTTTTTGTATTTGGCCACTTCGTTCCTTCTCGCAAGTCAACATAGGGGACTGCGTTCTTTCAGGTGTATGATTGGTGAAATATTCACTGTAATGGCCGCTCGGAAATCTTGTCAAGCCGGGCGTTTATGTAGTATTGCAGCGATGAAAGCGACGCCGGCATCTAAAGTAGCGATGATAATGATGCTTAAAAATTTATTGGGAACAAACGGTCTGGGTCGGGTGTCTAATAGCGTGACTGCCAACCCCACTGTTTGGAATGGGCAGGGGCCGTCAGCTACTCCGATTCCATCCCCAGGGGGAAACAAGTGAGCTACGGGGAGCCAATAGCCCTCCGGCAAATGGAGTTAGAGCAGGTTGCACCGGCAGCCGCCGTTGAATCGCGCGCTTCGGCCGAATCTGAGTTCATTGAAAGATTAAAGCGAGGTGAAGCAGCCGCCTACGAAGAATTAGTCGCGGAGCGTTCCGGCGAAATCTACGGCTTGCTCTTTCGTCTGACCGAGAATACTGAGGAAGCTCGCGACCTAACGCAGGAAACGTTTTTGCGTGCTTTCCAAAGCATTGGTCGCTTCAGAGGAGAGGCGGATCTGAAGACCTGGATTTATCGAATCGCGATTAACCAGGCCCGAAACTGCTGGCGCTGGTGGCGCAGACGTCGACGAGACTCGACCGTATCGTTAGACGCGACGCAGGGCCAGTCAAAGCAGACATTGATGGCGACACTGGCTGAGTCGTCGGAGAATCCGGAGCAACAAACGTTGGCGCACGAACGTGAGTTAGCGCTAAGGTCGGCACTACAGAGAGTCGGCCGAGTTTATCGAGAAACACTAATATTGCGGGATATTGAAGGCTTCACCTATGAAGAGATTGCCACGACGCTGGAAATCAATGTTGGCACAGTGAAGTCACGACTGGCGCGTGGCCGCCAGGAATTGAGAAGAAAGTTGGAAGGATCTTTGTAATTTGTCCCTTGCAGTGGTCCGTGGTCAGTAGGTTTTGCGATCGATGGACCACGGACTACTGGCCAAAAAGCGGATGGCCGACCCGCCCCGGCTCACATAAACTCGGTGCCAAATGGGTCGAAGTGAGAAAACGGTGAGACTAGGCGGAGAGTAACTCGAAGATGAAAAGCGAATTTGAAACGTGGCCAGCAACACCCGTTGAAGCGTCGCTCGAATCAACAAGGTTACTTTGCATCATGGAACTTGCCGGAGTTGCTTCTTTTTGACAAACGGAGCAGCCGGGGTCGGCCGACCATCCAAAGGGATAGAGGGCAGAGGTCAGAGAGCAGAGGGCAGACAACAGAAGTCCTTCTAACTTCTGACTTCTGTATTCTGTATTCTGAATTATGGCTTGCGAAGAAACAACACAATTGCTTTCCCAGTTTATTGACGATGTTTTATCCACTCCTGCGCGCGCCGCGGTTGACGAGCATCTCGATCGTTGTCCTGTTTGCCGCGCCCGCGTTGCTGAGTTACGCTCAATTAGCCGGAGCCTGCGGCAACTTTCTCGCCCGGTTGCGCCCGTTGAATTGGCGCCAGCGATTACTGCTGCGCTCATGATTGAAGCGGCCGCGCTGCGCCAGTCTCCCGCGCGCTCCTTTGGCCAGCGTATCTCGCTGTGGCTTGAGCCTCGCTTGATGCCTTACAGCGTCGGCTCCCTTGCCTCAGTGGTCCTTTTTTTCTCCATGTTTGTCGCACTCAGCCCACACTTTATGGCTCTGCAAAGAGCTGCCAGGCAAATGGAGACCGTTTTAGTGTTTCGACCAAGCCGAGGTTACGACTTGAATCAGCCTGTAACTTCTGAGCACTTTTCTGCTATGCGCGCGCCGTTTGCGGAACAGTCTCCGAGCCTCAATCCGGGCGGCGCATTGGCCGCCTTGACGGGCTCCTATGCCCACCCGCATACCAGGGTGAATCAGGAGGCCGACGATATGATCGTTGTGGCAGACGTATTTAGTAATGGCGCAGCATCTTTGGCAGACGTCGTTCAAGCGCCACGAGATCGGCAGATGCTCACCGACTTTGAAGTTGCTTTGCGGCAAAGCGCAGCCTTCGTTCCCGCATCATTGGATCGTCGTCCCGACACGATGCGAGTGGTCTTCACCGTGCAAAAGGTAGACGTGCGCGATCGAAGTTTCTAACGCATTCCTCATACAGGAAATCTGCTTTTCCCGGAACCTACCGCGCTATCCTGACTTTGCCGAGTGACTCGCTTGACGCACCGCACCGCGCGTGTTAGTTTGCGGCTTCACCCTGTTTTAATGACCCTGATCAGAATCGGGCTATCGAATTAGTCTGAAAAGACACGCGTGACTGCCGTCGCTCCAGAGCTCAAACAAACGCCGCTAAATTCCGTCCACCGTAAGATGGGTGGCCGCATGGTTGATTTCGGTGGCTGGGACATGCCAGTGCAGTATCCGGCCGGCACGATCGAAGAACACCTGCGCACTCGTAAGCATGCGGGTCTGTTTGACGTCTCTCACATGGGCGAGATCGATGTGCACGGCGCGGATGCAATTGCGATTGTCAGTTACCTTACCTCAAACGATCCCTCCAAGCTGGTCGATGGCCAGGCACAGTACTCAGCGCTTACAACTCCGGAAGGTACCGTGGTTGACGATCTGCTGGTCTATCGATTCGATGCCGATCACCTTCTACTTGTTGTAAATGCCGGCACTACAGAAAAAGACTGGCGCTGGATCACATCACATCGACGAAACGAAGAGGTCCAACTCGAGAATGTAAGCTCCGATTATTGTCAGTTGGCGCTTCAGGGTCCGGATGCACTCGGTATTCTCGCCCGCCTGACTGAGCTGCCGATCTCCGACATTAAGTATTATCACTTCATCGAAGGACGGGTCGACGGTGTGCCGGCGATTGTCTCGCGCACTGGTTACACCGGAGAAGATGGATTCGAAGTTTACGCCGCTGCCGATAAGGCTGAACAAATTTGGAATAAGCTGCTTGACGCTGGAAATTTTGGGTCAGACGAGGGTGTGCTTCCTTGCGGCCTGGCGGCACGCAACACACTGCGGCTCGAGGCAGGCATGGCGCTTTATGGGCACGAAATTGATGAAACTACTACCCTGCTGGAAGCCGACCTCGGCTGGATCTGCAAACTAAACAAGGACGACTTCATCGGTCGTGACACGCTGGCCAGGCAAAAGGAAGAAGGTGTGCGCAGGCGGTTGGTTGGCTTTGAAGTAACTGAGCGAGGAATTGCGCGGGATGAACAGGACGTGCTGGTCGCTGGCAAGCGGCTGGGCAAGGTTACGTCGGGAAGTCCAGCTCCTTACTTGAAGAAGAATATCGGCATGGCATACGTTCCAACTGAATTCGCGAACGACGGTCAGCAAATTCAAATCGACGTTCGCGGCAAACTTGTAGGCGCCCAAATTGTGAAGACACCTTTTTACAAACGAGTAAAATAGTAGCCGGTTTTCAGTTTTCGGTTAACCGAACGACTGAAGACGCAAGTTTGAAAACTCAAAACTGAACACCGAAAATTGCGGAGGAATCATGGCTAACATCCCTGACGATCTACATTACAGCAAAGACCATGAGTGGGTTCGAGTGGAGGGCAGCGTTTCCGTCGTCGGGATCACCGACTACGCTCAGAATTCGCTTGGCGATGTTGTTTATGTCGAATTGCCCAAAGTGAGTGATGAGTTTGCCGCCAACGAATCCTTTGGATCAGTTGAGTCAGTCAAGGCAGTCTCCGAAGTGTTCTCTCCGGTGTCTGGCGAAATAGTTGCCATCAACGAAGCGCTCGCGGACACTCCGGAAAAGGTGAATGAAGACCCCTATTACGAGGGTTGGATGATTCGCGTGCAGATGTCGAATCCTGGTGAAGTCGACAGTCTTTTGACAGCGGCCGAATATGAAGATTTCACGAAAGCTGAGACAGAGTAAAATTGCGATACATTCCCAACTCGCCCGAAGAGCGGACCGAGATGCTTCACCATGTCGGCCTAAACTCGGCGGCAGAATTGTTCGATTCCATTCCTGAAGAATTACGGTTATCACGTAATCTAAATACCACCAACGCTCTCTCAGAGATCGAACTCCTTTCTGGCTTTGAGGAACTTGCAGCCCGCAATCCGGGGGCACAAAGAACAAGCTTCCTGGGCGCGGGGGCCTATCAGCATTACAGCCCGACTGTGGTTGATCACATCATTTCCCGTTCCGAGTTTTTCACGGCTTACACTCCTTATCAACCGGAGATATCCCAGGGCACGCTGCAGACAATCTTCGAATTCCAAACGCTTGTTTGCCAGTTGACCAGGATGGAAGTGGCCAACGCTTCCATGTACGACGGATCAACTGCGCTTGCCGAAGCAGTATTAATGGCAGAGCGAGTTACCAAACGATCAAAAGTGGTCGCCTGCGGCGCGATACACCCGGAGTATCTCGAAGTAATCACTACCTATGTCCAGCACGCAGGTATTGAGCTGGTGCATGCGCTGGTTGATTCAAAAACCGGCCAGACATCAGATCCTAAAAACTTGCTCGACGACAAGACCGCGGCCCTGGTAGTTCAGTCGCCAAACTTCTTTGGCTGTATCGAGGACGTTACTGCCCTTGCCGAAAAGGCACACGCAGTCGGCGCACTCCTTATCGTGGCGATCACGGAGTCTATCTCGCTTGGTTTGCTTAAATCGCCGGGAGCGTGTGGTGCAGATATCGTAGTCGCGGAAGGCCAGTCGTTTGGCATACCGCTGTCGTTTGGTGGTCCATACGTCGGTTTGTTCGCCACGCGCGAGAAGTATGCGCGCCAGATTCCCGGGCGTTTAGTTGGTGAAGCTTATGACCAGGAAGGACGCCGCGGCTTCGTTTTGACGCTCGCAACGCGCGAGCAACACATTCGGCGCGAGAAGGCAACTTCAAACATCTGCACCAATGAAGGGCTGATTGCTCTGGCGGCGACAGTTTATTTGGAAACAATGGGACGGCGTGGGATTCAGGAAGTTGCCATGCAGTGTGCACAAAAAACTGCGTACGCGACTAAGCGAATAAGTGAACTTGAAGGGTTTTCAGTTCCCTTCACTGGCCCGCGCTTTAATGAGTTCGTGGTGCACGCGCCGGTGGCCGCAAAGGAATTGCTCTCGCGTTTAGCATCGGAAAGAAACGTCACCGGAGGGCTCGCGTTATCTCGCTACTACTCTGATAGACCGAATGAGTTTCTCGTTTGCGTTACAGAAATGAATTCACGCGCTCAGATTGATGCGCTAGTCGAGGGGATTGAATCTACAGCGAGGCCTTTATGATCAGCTCTACATACCTGCCGGCTCTTTGTGTCTGCACACTAGTTGCCCTTGTAACCGGACCCGCACAAATTCCGGCGATTAGGGGTGGAATTTCGCTGGGAGGAGATAAGTCTACTCAACATAATAATCCTTGCCCCACTATCAGCGTTTCTTGTCCTGGCGATGTTGGGAAATCGATCACGTTTACGGCAACAGTTAACAATCTTAATCCCAGTCTGGTTCTGACCTACAATTGGGAGGTATCCGCGGGAAGTATTATTGAGGGTCAAGGAACAAAGGACATCAAGGTCAGCCTGCCGAGCGACGGTCAACCTGTGACAGCGACCGTAAGTATTGGTGGATTTAATAGGGATTGCCCGACGACTGCATCATGTACGACACCGATAATTCTTAAAGCTCCGCCAGCTGTACTGGTTGATTCGTACGGCAACCCCAGGCGGCTAAAGCGCAAACCTTCCCAAAAGAAATGCGTAAAACCAAGGCTTAGACGTAGAGGCTACACACCGGTTTCATGACATCCAACATCACCAAAGTTACTGCCCATATCAACCCGAACGAAGCTCTAATCTTTGAACGTTCACAACCCGGCCGCATCGGCTATCGTTTACCGCCGCTCGATGTGGATGAACAACCGATTGGTGACATTGTGCCGCAGCAGTTTCTCCGGGACGACGATCTGGAAGGTGTGCCGGAAGTAAGTGAGGTCGATGTGATTCGCCACTTCGTGCGCATGTCTACCTGGAACTTCTCGATCGATCAAGGCATGTACCCGCTCGGCTCCTGCACGATGAAATACAATTCGCGTTTGAATGAAAAGGTCGCGCGGATTCCCGGCTTCGCCGCACTCCACCCGCTATGCGAAGCGGAAGATGCGCAGGGCGCGCTCGAAGTCATTTACAAGTTGCAAGAGGACTTGGCGGAGATAACGGGGCTGCCCGGAATTTCACTGCAACCTGCGGCGGGCGCTCACGGTGAGATGACCGGCGTGATGATTATCCGCGCCCACATCGATGCGCGCGACGGTGCCGAGGTGTCTGCCAAACGTCGCACGATGCTGATTCCTGATTCCGCGCACGGGACCAATCCAGCGTCAGCTCATTTGTCCGGCTTTTCGGTTAAAACTATTCGCTCTACTCCTGAAGGCCTGACGGATCTCGATCACCTTCGCGAGGTGTGTGCGGTTGGCGACGTTGCCGGGCTCATGCTAACGAACCCCAACACGCTTGGGCTCTTCGAAAAGAACATCCAGCAGATTTGCCGGATCGTGCACGAGGCGGGCGGACTTGTTTACATGGACGGCGCCAACATGAACGCGCTGGTAGGCGTGGCGCGGCCGGGTGACATGGGCGTCGACGTCATCCATCTCAACTTGCACAAGACGTTTTCCACGCCGCATGGTGGTGGCGGTCCGGGCTGCGGCCCCTGCTGTTGCACGAAGGAACTCGAACCATTTTTGCCGGTCCCGAGAATCATCCGAACCCAAAGCATCGGCGACGAGGTTCGAACTCCAGACTCCGGACTCCGGACCCCAGACTCTGTTTTCAAACTTGATTTCAACTACCCGCAATCAATCGGCCGAGTTAAAGCCTTCTTTGGTAACTACGGAATGATGCTGCGGGCTCTGGCTTACATTCAGACTCACGGATACGACGGATTGCGCGAAGCAACTGAAGCAGCGGTCCTCAATGCTCGCTACATCGCCCATGGGTTAACCAGCGATTACGAAAAACCCTTTGATAGTCCGCCGATGCACGAAGTGGTTTTTACAGATAAGCGACAAACTCGGAAAGGCGTGCACACGCTTGACATCGCCAAGCGCCTGATCGATTACGGCTTTCATCCGATGACGATTTATTTTCCGTTAATTGTTCAGGGAGCGATGTTGATCGAGCCGACGGAATCCGTCGGAAGGCAGGAACTGGATCAGTTTATAGATGCCATGCGCTCGATCGCGCGCGAAGCCGTCGAAGATCCTGATCTCGTATTGAAAGCCCCTCATTCAACTCGCATCGGCCGACTCGACGAAGCTGCTGCCGCTCGGAAGCCCGTGCTGCGCTGGAAATCAAAGGCCATAGCAGATGCAGCGTCATAGGAACAACCACGGTCCCACTAATTAGCAGATTCAAACATCATAAATCTCCTCAAACATCGGTTTCGGAGGATCGCTACTGCGTCTTTTCAGGACCGAGCCAACTTACGATTTTCCCTCTAGTAAAGGGGGCACCTCGGTAGTACAATCGGCCGCTCATACGCCCGGAGCGCTGCGACACTGCGAGAATTCTCTTAGGCCCAGAAGCCGAAGTCGAGTTTTCCTCCTAAAAAGACACACGAACAAGGCATCCAAGTCCTTAGCAAATAGAGTGACTTGCATCCACGGTTCAAAAGGCCGACTTTCTTTTCGCGATTTGACTAAGAGCAGTAGGGTCTTGGCAATTCGGCACACTCGAACCAATGCCGCAACAATCCTTCGACAGCCTTCTTGGACAGATAAGCTCACGCAACCTCGAAGAGGCATGGAGACTGTTCCTTGATGAGTACTCAGCTACTATCCTTCAGGTCGTTCGGCACGTCGAAGGTGATTCCGATGTCGTTGCCGATTGCTTTCAGTTTGTCTGTGAGCGTCTGAGCGCGAATTCTCTCCTAAGATTACGAAAGTTTCGACCACAGGGTCCTGCAGTCTTTTCGACCTGGCTGCGCGCTGTCGTGCGAAATCTTTGCCTGGATTGGCGGCGCACGCAGTTTGGCAGGTATCGCCTTTTCAAGTCCATCTCCCGTCTTTCAGCTTTGGACCAGGAGGTCTTTCGCCGCCTGTACGAACGTCGACTCTCTTTCGACGAGACATTTCAATCGCTGCGCTCGACCTTCCCCGACATGACGCATGCGCAACTCGCTGAACGCAGCGCCCGAATCGAACAGGAGTTGACTACGAAGCAGCGCCGACTGCTTGATGCTCGCATTTCCCGACAAGCGAGTCAGACACCTGCAAGCTTCGATGAAACTGTTGCTCACGCCAATGTTCCTGATGCGGCGCCGAGTCCTGAAGCTAACGCTCTTTTAAGGGAAAGGGCGACCACCCTAAGGCGAGCGCTTGATCGCCTGCCACCGCGCGAACGGTTGCTCATACGCCTAAGATTCGAACAAGAGTTAACGCTGGAGCAGGTAGCAAAACTACTTGATCTTGGCAACGCGCAGCGAGTTGAAAGACAGATTAAAACTGTATTGGGAAAATTGCGGCAAGAGTTCGAGTAATCCAGCGACTTTGCGGAAAAGCACGGCGACTGTCCGTGAAAGACTCATAGAGGTTGCATTTCCAACAAATGGAAGAATCAGAGGTTAAGAAACTGCTACAAGCTAGACCCAGCCGAGCCAGGCGTCGTGGCTGGCGCTGCCCTGATGAAATTCAACTGGCGGCCTACGTGGGTCAGAAATTTAGCAGCTCAACCAGGAATTCCATAGAAGCGCATATTGGCGACTGTGATTTCTGTCTCAGCCAGGTGGCTTTCCTCACGCAATCTGCGGATTGGCCGAACTCCGAGGAAGTGCCTGCAAACCTGCTCTCAGGAGCGCGCAAGCTGGTGACTCGGAAGCCCAGCAAAGGTATCAACTGGGGATGGCGCTGGGTGGCAGTCAGTGGGGCCGTCGCATGTCTCGCTCTTCTGGTTGTTGTTATTGCCCTCCAACGGCGCACGCTGGATTCAGGTTCCCGTCCCAGCGAAACGCTCCTGGCCCAGCAAACTTCGCTCGAGCCGATTACCTCGCCCCGGATAGCAGTTCCCTCACCCACGTTGTCGCCGGAACCCACGCAACCAGCGCAAACACCGAAAGCGAAATCTACCGAGAAGCCCGTGGTGCGCGGCATGACCGCAGGAGATTTTGTTCCGAAATTGACCTCGCCACGCGATGGTGCAGTCGTTCGCCGCGAAGACCTCGAGGTTCGTTGGCAGCCAGTATCCGAAGCCATCTTTTACGAAGTGCGGGTTATGTCAGCTGAAGGCGACCTTGTGTTTGAAGGACAGACCGAGGACACTAAGCTGAAGCTTAGCTCCACTGTTCCGCTTGTGCCGGGAACAAAATACTTCGTGGTTGCTCGTGCGCATTTGCGTCAGGGCAAAGCTGCGAAGTCCAGCGTCATAGGTTTCCGAGTCGCCGAGAAATAGTTAGTTTGCAACTGAGGATTCGTGCCGAACGCATGAGTCAATGACCAAATAACGCCCTGGTGTCGTAGGCACCTAATGTTTACAGAAACGATGGTTCAACTTGATCCGGCTCCGTAGGAGCGCAATGTAATTCAACTGCCGCTCCTACGGAGCTTGGTAAACTTGCTGCCGTCTCAAGCTATAAACATCGCGCTCCTACGGAGCTGAAAGCAAAGCCGGAAGTCTCCAGTATCTTTGATCAGCAATAGAATCCGCACGTGCTCAAGAAACTTGTCCCAGCGTCTGTCCTTTTGTTGGCCGGCCATTTGTTATTGGTCGCAGTGGCGAATGCTCAAACGACGGCACTGAGCTCTTCACCCACCGGCGTTCAGCCGTCGGCGGCAACACAAAAAGCCAGCGAGGTCCTGGCCCATGCTCGCCAGTTGTATTCAGAACAGGGCGCTCGCGTTGCACTTCCCGAGTTTGAAAAAGCACTGGCGCTCTTCCGCCAGGGCAAGGATGAAAGAGCCGAGGCTGTAACGTTGGGCTTGATCGGCAACTGCTATAAAAAGTTCGGCGATCATGCGAAAGCCCTCGAATATCTCAAACAAGCCCTGGCGATGAAACAAAAACTGGGCGACCGCATTGAGGAAGGCAAGACGCTTAGTCATCTCGGTCTGCTCCACTGGGAGATGGGCCAGTATCCCCAGGCCATTGAGTTTTTCAATGAGGCCATCGCGCTTGGCAATCAATTGGGCGACCGTGTGCTGGAAGCCTCAGCTCATAACAACCTGGGCCTGGTGCAAGACGAGCTCGGAGAGTACCGGGGCTCGCTCGACGAGTATCGGCAAGCCCTCGAGCTCTACAAGGGAACCGGCTTTGAGCGCGGTATCAGTGATGCAATCGGTAATCTCGGCGGCACGAATCTCTTGCTCGGAGAATACAAAGAGGCACTGAGTCATTACCAGCAGGCACTGGAGATAGACGAACGCTTAAAACTGAAGGCTGAAACCAGTCTGGATCTCGGAAACATCGCCCTTTGCTACCTGGGCCTTGGACGCATCGGCGAAGCTATCCAGTATTTTGATCGGGCGCTTCAACTAGCGCGCGAGGCTTCTCTAAAGAAAGAAGAAGCGCTCTGGCAAAAAGGAAAGGCGAGCGCGTTCGTGCAGCTGGGAAAGTATACCGAAGCACTCAGCCAATATCGTCGGGCTCTGCAAACCTACGAACGGGCGGAATTAAACCAGCCATTGATCGAAGCCCTGAATGACCTGGGAGCGCTTGAAGTCCGTCTGGGTGACAGCGCTTCAGCGGAGAAAGATTTTCGGCGCGCGCTCGACCTTTCACGCACAATCGGCCACGCGCGCGGCCTCACCGTAAATCTCATCTCCCTGGGTAATCTTGAATGGCGGCGGAAGAGATTCAATGAAGCCGCTGCGCTCTATAAAGATGCCCTGGCCAGAGCTATTGAAATGAAGGATCGCGCCAGCACGGCAACAGCGCGCATTCAACTCGCATTTACCTATCGCGATTTGAAGCAACTCGATCTGGCGGCGCAAGAAGCGAAACAGGCTCGTGAGATCGCTGAAGCCATTGAGGCGCGGCCGCTCGAATTGGAAGCCATGTATGCGCAGGGCGAAATAGAACGTGCGCGCAGCCACGACGAGGAAGCACTCCAGTATTTTTCGTCGGGTGAAGAGATAGAACGCGAGACGGCTGATCCCGAGATCATCTGGCGGTTGGCGTACGGACGTGGTCAGTCTCTCGAAACCCGGCAACGGAACGAGGAAGCGCTTGCAGCTTATCAAAACGCCGTCAGAACTATTGAGTCGGTCCGTAGTGAGCTACGGGAGGAACGATTTCGGGCTGGTTACATCGAAGACAAATACCAGGTCTATGTGGCGCTGGTGGAGTTGCTCCTGAAACTGAAACGCGTTAATGAGGCTTTCAGCTTCGCCGAGCGCCTGCGTGCGCGTAGTTATCTTGAGCTGCTGGATCGTGGACAGCCGCCCATACGCGGCGAGGTCCAACGTCAGACTGAAGCCACACTTCGGAGCCGTATTCGCGACTTGCAACGTCAAATTGAGGAAGAGAGTTCCAAGCCGCGCCCGGAACAGAAACGCCAGGCCTTCGAGGTATTCTCAAACGAATTGATAGAAGCCGAACGCGACTACCAGAATTTTTTGGATGATCTTCTGCCGGCAGACCAGGTCTATGCGTCAGTGCGCGCGTTGACGGTGCCCTCGACGATCGAAGTGCAGAGGCAACTCGCTCGTGGTACAGCGTTGATTGAGTACGTGCTCGCTCGAGACAACCTGGTAATCTTTGTCCTCACTTCTGATGGCTTGCACGCGAGCACAGTGCCTATTCGCTCAGCGGACCTACAAGCCAAAGTTGAGCTGCTGCGTGATCTAGTGCTGCGCAAGAACACAAATGAGTGGCAACTGCCAGCCGCCAGTTTGTACAAAGTATTGATCGGGCCTGTCGAGGCCGCCGGATGGCTGCGCGATGTGAATCGCCTCTACATCGTTCCTCACGCCGCGCTTCATTACGTGCCGTTTGCGGCACTACTGGCCCACTCGGGTAACCGGCACAAGGTGCTGATTGAAGACTACACGCTGGCGTATTTGCCGGCTGCGGCAGCTCTCGTTTATCAGGACGACCGACGCGGAGCCGCAAGGTCGGTCTTGGCCCTGGCGCCCGCCAACACTCGATTGATGTATGCCCGCCAGGAGTCGCAAGACGTTTCCAATTTCTTTCCACAGCAACATAAGGTGCTGGTTGGTACTCAAGCCACCGAAAGCTCGTTCAAGCGCCTCGCAGGTCAGTACGATGTTATCCATCTGGCAACACACGGATACTTCAATAAGCTCAATCCCCTTCTCTCGGGCGTTATGCTGGAACCGGATGCTCAAGAGGATGGGCGAATGGAAGTGCACGAGATCCTCGGCCTAAAACTTAACGCGAAACTAGTCACGCTCAGCGCCTGCGACACGGCGCTTGGCAGCGGATATTTCACCGAGGTTCCCGCCGGCGACGATCTTGTAGGTCTCACCCGCGCGTTTCTGTTTGCGGGCACGCCTTCGGTGCTGGCCAGTCTGTGGGAGGTCAACGACCGTTCTGCGGGGACGATGATGCACAGCTTCTACGGCCACTTGCGCCAAACCGACAAGGCCACTGCGCTGGCGCGGGCTCAACGCAAAATGCGCGCAGCCAGCGGGCCTTACGCACACCCGTACTACTGGGGTTCCTTCGTCCTGGTTGGAGAGATGAAGTGACCCGCCCTGGGCAACAGGCGAAATGAAAGATTGGTTCTTGCATACATAATTAAAACAGAGCGGAAAACCCGAGCGCGTGTCCGTGTAACACAGCGAACTTTTTAAATTACTCCCACGACCGGCGACTGGGACAAACGACCCCCGGAGAAAAAATGATGCCTAAAACAACCCCCCGCGTCATCTTAGTGTGTCTCGCACTTGGATTAGTCATTTTTCTTAGCGCCAACAGTCAAACCGCCGAGGCGCAGCAGATTCAAGTGAATGCTGCTGATCCTCCAGCGGCCGAACAGGGCACGATAAACCTGAACGTGAAAGTAACAGGCAAGGGCTTCAAGAATGGCGCTAAGGCAAAGTGGTTCGTGACCGGAACAACGGATCCCGGCGGCGTCACAGTCAACTCCACCGCATTTGTCAGCAGCACTGAACTCACCGCCAACATCACTGTCTCTGACATGGCCGTTATTGCAAACTTCGATATTCAGGTTTTGAATTCCGATGGACGTGGCGGCAAAGGAACGGAGCTGTTTGCGGTGACTGCCAAGGGCGGAGGTCAGGCCGCGTGCCCAGCCATGCAGCCTGCTCCGACGAGCGACTCGAAGTGCTACGACTTCTCATCGGGATGTTTTGACACAACATTCGGCGGCACTGGGTTTGTGACTACTGATCTGCCCACTTCCGGTGAAGGAGCATGGGCGGTTGTGGTGCAACCCGACGGTAAAATCATCGTCGCCGCACAAGCTCAATCTGCGTCCACCGGCTGGGACTTTGCAGTGCTCCGGTATAATACCGACGGCAGTCTGGACACCTCTTTCGGCGACCCAGACCCACTCAATCCGCTGCTCCGTCTCGGCTACACTGCGACGGCTCTCACCGTCGTCAGCGACTGGGCTAAAGCGATGCTCCTGCAACCCGACGGCAAAATTGTCGTTGCCGGGTCAGCAAACAGCAGCCAGGAAATGGCCGCAGCTCGATACAACGTTGACGGCACACTCGACTCCAGTTTCGGAAGCGGCGGCATAGTCAGAGTGAATTTCGGTAACAGTAGGTATGTTGCCGAGGCGAATGACGTCGGGCAACAGTCGGACGGGAAACTGATCCTCTTCGGAAGAGCGAACGCTCAGTTTAGCTTTGTGCGGGTGAATACGAACGGGTCCCTCGATTCCAACTTCGGCTCGGGCGGCAAG
>DASWDX010000322.1:0-4188 GCA_036395055.1 Pyrinomonadaceae bacterium
GATACCCAGGCAGTTCGCACCTTGAGACGCGGGGGCAGAGTGCGTTATCGGTATCGCACTCAGATCATCGGGAAGGACACCGAGTTTGCTTTTGCTTCAGGAGGCCGCAGCTATCGCGAGATGGTTCGTCAACTATTTCCACTTGTTCACCAGGATAAACTCGATCTGCGCACTATCGAACTGCGTGATTACCTTTGCGACCCCAAACCTCTGAATCGAGAAGTGAATGCATTACAGCTTGCCTCCAGGGATGTCCTTGATGGAGCGTCGCTTGATTTCAAACTGGGCGGAAAAAGAAAAAGATTTGCGAACGACACGGAACCCTCGGTGCCGAGCGGGCTGGCTGTGGATCCCGAAAGGGCGATGCTGTTGGGACAGGTAGGCAACAAGTTGAGAGTCGCTGGGCGGTTAAATGAGGCGCGCGAAGCCTTCCGGCGGGCATTAATTGTTATTCCCAGAGACGGACGAATGATTCTTGAGTTCGCGCGTTTGCTACGGTCTCAGGCCAGCAGTTTAGGCGACCACAAGCTCTTATCGAGGGCGCGCGCGGCGCTGCGTCTATCAGCCAGGCGTGCGGAAAAAGAACCTGGCCTATTGGCATTGATCGGCGAAAGTTTTCTCGAGTGGGGAGAAACTGCGAGGGCGCAGAGCAGTTTTCAGAGAGTCCTTGAGCTGCAGCCGGAGAATTTCAGAGCGCGCATGGGACTCGCTAATCTGGCACTGCGCGAGGGGAAGTTGGCCCACGTAATTCACCAGTATCGAGATGCCGCCGCCGCCGCCTCAGACAAGGCTTTGAGCCGACACGCCGGACGGGAAGCAGAATACTACGCGCGGCTGAACGACGATGACGATTACCTCACTGCGGAGTTGAGGCGAATCAACTGGCTGCAACACTTTCTCAAGGTGCGTCGACTGGCGGCACGGGTAACCAATGCCAGTATCCTGGTGGCTCTGATTGTTCCTTACTTCGATCCGGCTGTGGTTGGGATTTGCTGGTCGCTGGCTTCCTCGTCATTGATCGCGTGGATAGCGAGTCTCTTTGCAATCAAGATTCTCGGGAAAAGACGGAAACCTGATCTTGCCACTTAGATGTGTCGCCAGGAAACGGGGGGACCCTCGACCTTATTCTCCTTCACACTAACCAAAACCAATTAGTTAGTTTTTGAAGGACTCTTTCCTTTACGAGTTGAGCGTTTCCCTGCGTCTTCGGACCTCGCCACAGGTGGTGTTTCCACGGTTCTGTTTTGCAGCGAAGCTTCGAGCGCAACTGAAGTTTCAGCAAATGCGGTCGCCGCTTTGCCGTCGTTCTTCTTCACCTCAGTCGGATTCGGGACAATAGTGCGAGTTTGTTGTTCCAGCGGCGAAGCGACAGCAAAGGTTTGAGTCGGTTCCGGACTCAGCAACGCGTCCCAACGATAGCGCGGCCTTTCGCGCCCCTCGTGGAGTCGCCTGAACACCAGGTTAGTAATCGCATTGGTAATCCAGTTGTGGTAGAACTCGCCAACCGAGGCCAGCTCAGCATCCGGTGCCGGGTTCATAAAATCGATCGCATAAGGAATATCGTCCTTGATTGCAAACTCGACCGTGTTGAGATCATATCCGAGCGCCGTACACAGCGTGCGCACGTCCTGGCGAACGCGATCCGCCAATTCCGGGGCAAGGTAATTTGGATTGTGAATGTATTGCTCCCCGGAGAGATAGGGCTTTCGGGGATCGTAAGCCATGATCATTACCTCTTCCTGGCCCACGCAGTAACAGCGCACAAACTGATCGAAATCAATCGCCTCTTGCAAGGTCATGCACAGAGTTCCAGTCTGATCGTATTCCGACCAAAGTTCCTCGAGCGAATTGATCTTTGAGACATTTTTCCAGCCGCCGCCATCAAACGGCTTTAAGAACGCCGGCAGGCCGACATAATCCACAATGCCCTGCCAATCAAGTGGAAACTCGAGATTGCGCAAGCTCTCGCTCACGATGCCGAGCATGTAGTTTTTCTGCGGCAGCAGAACCGTTTTGGGAACCGCGACACCGAGTTTTCGGGCGAGTGAGTAGTTGAAAAATTTGTCATCTGCCGACCACCAGAAGGGATTGTTAATAATGATCGTCCCTTCAAGTGCCATTCGTTTCAACGTTGCTCTGTAAAAGGGAACCTCATGCGATATGCGATCGATAACAACATCATACTGTGGCGGAGCGTCGTGTCTAATCCCACCGAGCTTTATGAAATCGGCCGATACTTCGCCTCTGCCGCGTTCATTGATGTTCTTCAGAAGCGCGTCTGGAAAAGTCTTTTCGCGCCCTACCAAAATGCCCACCCTCTTCATAAATCTTTCATCCTTCTTTGCAATAATCGCGTTAGCGGCAGTCAATGCTAATTGTTCCTGCTCAATACGTAATGATCTCGCCTAATCGAAAGCCAAGCAGACTACGATTTAAGCGGCAGAGTGTCAATCAAGCAACCGCTCGGGTGCTGGTTCAGTTTCAACCGCAGGCACGCTTCCGGTCCTTCGACCTAAGAGTTCATCAAACTGACTCACTGCCACCGCTCGGACACTGGCACAGGCAATGCCGAGCAAAAGCCGTGGCGTGAGTGAGATATGGGCTAATCAAGTTGCATCATTAGCTGAAAATAATCCCCATCGTTTTGAATAGAGATTTGTCCAGGGTCGCTCGGGCAGTCGCTCGGATGGGCTGATAAAAGCGGTAGAGAACAGGCATCGGGCAGCTATTAAATGCGCATCAATCAAGTGGTTTGCCAACGTGGTCAGAAGGCTTCGTGTGATACAATTCGCGCGCTCGGACAATCAGTTTCCCCGTTTGCCGATATCAATTTGACCTCAAGAGGAGAATAGTTTCTTGCTTCGTTTATTTAAATCCTCCGCAGTTTCTTTTGCTCTCCTGCTCATCGGCGGCATTCCTCTTAGTGAGCGGGTTGCCCTTGCTCAGCAGCAGACTCCAACCGCGCCCGCTGGTAAGAAGACCCCTCAAAAAACTGAAAAGGTCGAAAAAGTAGATAAGAATCAGAAAAACTTCAGCGCCGAACAGATTGTTGAATCTGCGATATTCCTTTACGGGAGCCGTCCAGTGCTGGCGCAGATTCGGCGGAATGGCATCGAGCGAGGTCGCATCTGTAGGCCAACTTGCGACATGGGCAAAACCGAGGAAGCCGTGTACGAGCGTCGCTTTGTTCGTGGCGAAAGCATGGATAAAGACAAGATCCGGCTCGACCAGAAGATGCCCACGTTGGAATACTCTCTGATTTATGGCAGTGGCCGTCTTTGGGGCATCATCAATGGAGCCGCTTTCACTCCCAGGCAAGACGCCACGGATACGTTCCTTGCCCAACACCGCCACAGTCTTGATACGTTATTGAGGTACAAGGAGAACGGTTCGACCCTCAACCTGATTGGTAAACAGAAGCAGAAGGGAATTGATCTCTACGTCCTGGATGTCGTGGATAAAGATAAGCAGTCTACGCGTTATTACATTAGCGCCAAGACGCTTCATGTGCTGTGGCTTGAATATGAGGAACCCGCCCCGGGAGGATCTGCGCCCATGAAGTACTCACGAAAATTCATGGATTATCGGCTCGCGCAGGGCACGCTCGTTCCTTACCGCAGCGTGTTGCTGGAGGATGGAAAGCAAATTCAGGAAACGCGGACCCTCAATGTCACTTACGGTATCAAGCTTGACGACTCGCTATTTAAGAGCCCTGAGGCCTAGTTATTGGATAGTATTTAAAGATTTGCAAAGGCCAGTCCTGCGAGAGCTCGTCCTGGGGGCAGTTGCATTCGACGATCCAGCCCGACTTTTTCAGTTTTTTCACGGATCCAGCCCAATTCTGTCTGACGTTTTGCAGGTTGTTAGCACTTCCCAACCCTAAACCACGATTCACCCCGAGCGTTTCGGAACCTGCAGCCGGTTTGCGCGTGTATAAACTGCGGAGAGCCGTGGGTCAGGGTTATAATTCAGGGTTCAAGCGGCTGCTCCCATTGCGAAGTCGGTAAGGCGCTAAGGTGCGTCGCGTAATCTCAAACAACAGCGGATACTCGTCAGCGCGTGTGAGAGCCTACCTGCCCTGATGGACACACTAACTACGATCGAAGACCTGGGTTTCGCCGCGGCGTTGCGGCACGAGGTTGTTGTGGATCCCACCACGGATCACGCTCTACTCGAAGCCACGCGTAC
>DASWDX010000323.1:0-6193 GCA_036395055.1 Pyrinomonadaceae bacterium
TATGGATTCGTGGATGCGTTCAATCCAAAAACTGGTTGGGTCGATAGCGATGTGATTGGGATTAACGTGGGCATAATTTTATTGAGCGCGGAGAACGCACGGACAGGTAACGTCTGGCGCTGGTTTATGAAGAACGCTGAGATACCCCGCGCGATGACCAGGATAGGCTTGTTACCGTACCGCATGCGCCGCGAAGTCATTAGCCAGCGTATCCGAAGGGCTGCCTAATCGGAGTGATGGAAAGCAAACTAATAACGACAATTCTTTGTTGCGAATTCAAGTTCGAAGTGCAACGCAAGGGTTTTCTCACAGATGATCCTGTTACTCTCATTAACACCTGGCTTCAGCCAGGTGATCGTGAATCGACCTATTGCAAGCTGCGACGGAAAATTCGATAACCCCAGGCATCAAGCGTCAACGCCGGCAGCTCCACCGTCCGTTTTCTTGCAGCGCGCGCCGGAGCAGGTGCGTCTGGTGGCAACGGCGCCCCAACTTCTGGCGTCACATCGACGAAGCCCTGTAGAGCTGTTGACTTCACTGCTCCGGCAAACGGACGGTTCGAAAGATTAATCGTTACCAGGACCTCTTCGCCTTTTGTGCGGCGTAGATAAGTCAATACACGTGATTCGTCAGAATTAGGTAGCCACTGGAGCGCGCCGCGTCTGAGCGCATTGCTCGATCGACGCAGCTCCATCATTTGTTTATAAAAGCGTGGAAACTCAGGCCTTCTTTCGGCGATGGGCCAGAAGATCGGCAGCTTTTCAAACAGCGCCGGCGCGCCGGATTCAGTCGTGTCCCCCACTTCCATACCGTTATACAGAAGCGGCACGCCGTCGAGCGTAAACATCAACGCCGATGACGCCAGCGCACCGGGTTCGCCAAAGCGCGCGATGGCCCGGCGCTCGTCATGATTATCAGAGAAGCGCAGGTGCAGCGACCCACGCGGCCACTCGCTGAATTCCTTGTCCCATTCCGCTCGTAAATCGGAAGCGCGGCCCCGCCCCTGGACTAAATTGGTCAAGGCGCTATGAATCGGCCACGAGTAGTCAAAGTCAAAAGCTTTCAGCAGCAACTCGGCTTTATGCCCTTCAGCAAGCATCACGATGTCAGGTTTGATTTGTTCCAACTCCGTGCGAGCGTTTTCCCAGAAATCGGTTGGCACTTCTTCAGCAACATCGCAACGAAACCCATCAAGGTCAAACTCGCGAATCCAATACTTCAGCATGTCCGTCATGTATTGTCGCAATTGCCGGTTGCCGTAATTGAGCTCCGCGACGTCGCTCCAATCATGCGGATACGTGATACGGCCGCTGGCGTCGTGTTCGTAAAATTCCGGCCACTTCATCATCACACTGTCCCACGATGTGTGATTCGCGACGATGTCGATAATAACTTTCATCCCTCGTCGATGCGCTTCGGTAATCAGGTTCTTGAAATCTTCTTTAGTGCCATAGTCCGGATTGATCCCGTAATAGTCGCGCACCGCGTAAGGACTGCCTATAGTTCCCTTTTTCTTTTCCTGACCAATAGGATGGATCGGCATCAGCCAAAGTATGTTCACGCCGAGGTCCTGGAGATTGTCGAGCCGGGCGGTGATGCCGTTGAAGTTTCCTTGTGACGAAAACGCTCGCGGATAGATTTCGTAGACAACGCCATCGCGCACCCATTCGCGTGAAGGACGGGCCTGTGCTTTCGAGACCTCCCGCGCTGGTTGCTGGGCTGTATTTCCATCAGAAAATGATGCGATCAGGAGAGACGTAAGAAGAACCAGGGCCTTCGTTCTTTGATTTGCATTTTGAAGCCACTGCATGGATTTCACCTTTTCAGAACGCGCAATAGCGAGTGGAAACGCGTTCGTGATGAAGCGAGAGTTTTGCCCCCGCTACTGTTGAAAGACTTTCAACCTGCATGACATTAAGTAAGTCTAATAGTCTCAGGGTGAGGAAGGCGGGCTTGCCCCCGCTCGTCATTTTTTGCGCTTCTCATAGGTTCCTTCAGCCTAACTCTTTCATCACCTTTGACAGCTTCTCGTCAAGAAAGTTTGCGGTGACAAGTGTAGAGCGCTTGGAAGATTTTGGTTCGACCATTTGTTGCCATGAAGGATTAAGGAAGTAAATGCAAAGAGCGGGGGCAAACCCGCCTTCCTCACCCTGAGCGTATGAAACTTGTTTGATTTCTTTCAAGCTTGAAGGTCTTTCCAACGACATGGCCCTACTCTTTATCAATCAACCCAGTGCTGGGCACCGGCTGCGCAGACTCCGGCACCGTAAACAGCTCATGCCTATCAGCTTCGATCACCGCTTCTTGCGGCACGTCCTTGTCAGCGACGTCCTTCACCAACAAGACGCTGAGCGCAGCGAGAGCAAGGAACAGCCCACCAGCCATCACAACGTACATTGGCGCGTTGGGATTGTCGGCGCCAAAGGCGACACGAATAATCGGACCAAACGCAAACGATGCAATGATCTCCGGGATCACAATGAAGAAATTAAAGATTCCCATGTAAACACCCATTCGGGCGGCGGGCAGGGCGCCAGAGAGAATCGCGTAAGGCATCGAAAGAATTGCAGCCCAGGCGATACCGACGCCCACCATCGTAAGCAACAGGATGCCTTTGTCATGAATAAAATAGACGGCGATCAAGCCAACCGCGCCACAGATCAGAGACCCCGCATGAACCATCTTTCTACTGGTAGCTCTCGCCAGCGGTGGTAGAAGAAAAGCAACCAGGAAACAGGTTATCGAATAGATTGCAAACGCGTTCCCGCCCCAGGCCTGACCATCAGTAAAGCGCGGATCCCGCTCGTTCACGGCGCCAAAAACGTGATACGAAGTCATCAGTCCAAAAAACATCCACATACAAAACAAACCGAGCCAGGTGAAGAACTGCACTACCGCCAGCTGTTTCATCGTCCGCGGCATCTCACGCATGGCGCTGGAAATCTCGCGAAGCAGCTCGCTTATAATTCTGAATATTTTTGCCAGGCCTTTGGCGTCGCCGTAAGTCTCCCTGCGCTTCCGCTCAAACTCTGCCATGTTTTCCGGTGGATATTCTTTGGTGGTGAAAACGGTCCATAAGACACAAAGCAGAAAAGCGACGGCTCCGATCTTGAATGAGTAGCTGACGCTCGCGGGAATGATGCGAACAGCTTCGTTGGCGGCATTTATTCCGCGCTTGTCGACACCGAGGGTTCGGAAAACATAAGGAAGCGCGTTTGCCATGGTAGCACCAATGCCGATGAAGAAACTCTGCATGGCGAACCCTGCAGTTCGTTGATTTATGTTGAGCTTGTCGGCGACAAACGCACGAAACGGTTCCATGCTGACGTTGATGCTTGCATCAAGAATCCAGAGGAGTCCCGCCGCCATCCATAATGCGGACGAATCGGGCATGAAGAAAAGCGCGATGCTGGCAAGGATCGCCCCAGTCAAAAAGTATGGGCGGCGGCGACCAAGCCGATTCCAGGTGCGATCGCTCATTGAGCCAATGATTGGCTGAACCAGCAAACCAGTAACAGGTCCGGCTAACCAGAGGATGGGCACCTGTTCAGGCTTCGCGCCCAGGTAGGTATAGATGCCGCTCATGTTGGCGAGCTGCAAGCCCCACCCAAACTGGATGCCCATAAACCCAAAGCTCATGTTCCAGATCTGCCAGAAGCTCAAGCGTGGTTTTTGCATTGGCTTACTCCTCTAAGCTATAGACCATCCATGACGGTTGTGGCTCCGCCACTCGATGTGGGGAAGGTCTCCGACGTCTCCGACCTTCCGGCTCGCACTTCAATTGTTCTGGGGCTGCGCCCTAGTGATTCTCAACTTGAGGGCGTAGCCCAAATCCATTCGCCCGAATTTCGGAAGACCCCAGGCCTTCCGCACAACAGACGGCATAGCCGGAACCCCTCCCTTTCTCTCGTCCATTAATCCGCTATCGCGCATAGATGTTTATATCTTCCAACACGACGTTGCGATCGAGCGACAGGGCATACATCAACGTGCGCGCCATGTTAGCGACATGAATGAAGCCCTCGCGCGGCGTTTGCTCCGGTCGCGTGTTTTCCACATCAACCAGGCCGGGACAAAAATTGAAGACGCGGATATTGACGCCAGTCTTGCGCACGTGATCTCGCAACGCTTCGGCGTAGCCCAGCAGTCCAAACTTCGAAGCACAATAAGAAGGCACATCGGCGTAACCATGTTTGCCTGCCTGCGAGGAAACATTCACAATATCGCCGAAATCATTCCGGCGCATGTGTGGCAGGACGGCGCGAACCAGTTGCATCACCCCACGCAGGTTCGTCTCCATCACAGTGTCCCAACCTTCATCCGTGATCTCTTCAATGGTCTCCGGCACCGCCAGCCCAGAGCTGTTGATAAGCATGTCAATCGCTTGCCAGCGCTCAAACACATCTTTGACCAGTTCGTCGACTTGCGCGCGATTGCGGATCTCAAACTCATAGGGGAAGACTCGCTCGGTGCCGAGCGTTGCGTTTATTTCGTCTGCGGTGCGGCGCAGCACGTCTGTTCGACGCGAGGCGATAACCACCCTGGCGCCGGCGGAGGCGAGCGCCTCAGTAAACGCGCGGCCGATTCCGCTGCCTCCGCCCGTGACGATCGCAACCTGATCTGATAACGGTTTCGTCTTGAATCCCATAAAGAAATAAGTTCCTAAGAAACGAATTTCTAAAACGATGCCAAGTCAATGCTCTTATTGATTCGCAAATATCGCCGCTGACCGTGCCGGAATGGTCACCGACAAGCGACGGCTTTCTGTCACCTTCACTACATGTCGAAGGTCGAGTTGATCTCTAAGGTCTGCGCCAGCGGACAGCCCTACTGGCTCGACATCAAATTCAATCGCAGCGGGTTTCGTATCATTATTGAGTGTGACGATCGCAAGATCGCTATTGAATACCGCTTCTCCAGGTTTTGATTTGACCTTGCGAGCGTAGACATATTGCTGATCTGAAACGTACAGACTCACGAGACCGCCACGCTTGAGTGGCTCGAGTTCGGTGTGCAAATGGGTTAGCTTGCGGATGTAGTCGAACAAATCCTCTTCTTCCTTTGTTCGGCCATCTTTCGAGAAAGCATTTCGTTTATCACCTGGAAAGCCTCCGGGAAAATCGCCGCGCGTAGTGGGTTCGTCCGGACCGGTCATCGCGATCTCATCGCCGTAGTAAAGCTGCGGCACGCCGCGCGTTGTTAGCACAAACGCGTTCGCCAATTTCAGGCCAGCAAGTGTGGCTCCTTTTTCACTCATGAAGCGACCATCGTCGTGACCACCAAGCAAAGTGACCAGAATTTCTGAGTTGTTATAGAGATAGTCCTTCGCAAGCGTCTTCGGAATTTCATCAAGGTGGTGGCCTTCAGCAAACGCATGGCGAATCGGATAGAACAGGGGAAAGTCGAGCAGCGAATCGAGGCCGGAGTCTACTCCGTCGAAGCGAACTCTGGCGCCCTGGAAAAAAGAAGTATGGACCACGTCACCGTCTTTCACCTCGCCAACCACTCTGAAATTGGGAAACTCTTTTTTCAAAGCTGCGTTCCAATCGCGCCAGAAACTGTTTGGCACATACTGCCACGTATCCATGCGGATGCCGTCTAGCCCGGCCGTGCCAATCCACCATAAGGTATTTTGAATGAGATAGCGGGAGACCTCCGGATCGGTTTGATTGAGGTCGGGAAGGAAATCGAGAAACCAGCCTTCCATGGTTTCGCGTTTCAATTCTCCAACCGGGCGCGGATCGTGAAGGACCCAGGTTTGAAACACATTTTTCAGGTGGTTGTCTTTCGTGCCATTGAACCACATCGGCGTCGGTGGATCGTCTACCCAGGGATGATATGGGCCGGTGTGATTAACGACTTCGTCCTGGATGATCTTGATGCCCGAACGATGGGCGGTTTCAACGAGTTCGCGCAACTTAGCGAGCGTGCCAAAATGTTCCTCGACTGCGTAGAAGTCCTGCGGGTTGTAACCGTGAAAGCCTGTACTCGGTTTATCTTCCTTCAGCTCGATTTGATTCGGATGGTCGTAGTTGTCGTACCACGGTGTAACCCATACGGCGGTGACACCAAGGTCCTTCAGATAAGGCAGCCGATCGATCACGCCCTGGAGATCGCCGCCATGGTAGAAGAACTTGTTTTTGCGATCGTAAATGCCGCGCGACTGCGGCGGGTCGTCGTTGACTGAATCGCC
>DASWDX010000324.1:0-6331 GCA_036395055.1 Pyrinomonadaceae bacterium
GATCCTGGTTTTGCATGAAGGACGGGAAAAAGGGACATCAGCTCGACCGGTGAAAGCCCTCGCCCTCGGCAGTCTGGCGTCAGGCGTGCTGATGATCCTCACCAGTTTTCTAAAACTCTTTCCCGATACGTGGCTGCTCCCCGGGATGGCGCCGATGAACATCGGCTTCAACTGGAGCCTGTTGTCATTCGGCTCCGGACTGCTCGTCGGGTGGCGCATTTGCCTGGCAATGGCAATCGGTACGGCTATCAGTTGGTTCATCCTGCCTAGTTTTCTGCTGTCGCACGGCATGATTCCCGAGCAAACTTACCCGATGACGTTGCGCTGGGTGATGTGGCCCGCGACGGGATTGATGGTGGCCGGCGGGCTGACATCTCTGGCGCTGAAATGGAACCTCATTGTCAAAACTTTTCGCGGACTTAGAGACAGCAAAGTCGGCGACCAGGGTCAGCGTGAATTTCCGATGCAGTGGGTCGTTATTGGGTCACTGGTCATGACCGTGGTGATTTGCCTGGTGCAATACTTCAGCATGGGGATCCCCATGTGGCTTTCGTTTATCGCCATCCTGTTGTCATTGCCACTGATGCTTGTTGGCTTGCGCGTCCTGGGCGAGACAAACTGGGGACCAATCAGCGCGATGTCAAACATGATGCAGGCGATTTTTGCTTTCATATCACCCGGCAATGTACCGGTTAACATGTCTTCCAGCGGACTCACCGGAACAATCGCGGTAACCTCAGAGGCGCTGATGCAGGATTTCAAAGCGGGACAATTAATCCGCTCGAATCCGCGAAACCTGACGACTGCCCAGTTAATCGCCGCGCCCGTTGGATCTCTGGCGACAGCCCTGGTCTATCCCCTGCTGCGCGATAGGTTTGGCATCGGGCCTTCGGGTTTGTCTTCGCCTATCAGTGTGAAGTGGGCCGGATTCGCTGAACTTCTAACCAGGGGATTAAGTGCACTGCCACCCGGTTGTCTGGTCGGGCTGGTGATTGGGATTGCAGTAGGCATAGGCCTTACTCTGCTGGCTGAAAAATACAAAGAAAATATTCCGTCACCAGCGGCCATCGGTATCGGCATGCTCATTCCCGCTTCTGTTTTGATGACGTTTATTCTCGGTGGCATCGGGCAGTTGGTATGGGCCAAAACATCACCTAAGTCTGAAGAAGACTTTCGTATTCCGTTGGCGTCGGGGCTGATCGCAGGCGAAGCAATTCTGGCGGTGGTGCTGGCGCTGTTCGCCGCTCTCGGAATCAACTTCTAGTTGTAAGCGCTTGTGATGTTCCTGATTATCGACGGCTTCAGAAGCTCAACTGATTCCAAGTGGATTGAAACCTAAATTCTTTAAATCACCGGCTGACTTGCGCAAGTGGTTCGAGGCTCATCACGCCTCGGCGCCAGAGCTGTTGGTCGGCTTCTACAAAAAGGACTCGGACAAAGCGAGTATTACGTGGCCGCAGTCTGTGGACGAAGCGCTTTGCTTTGGTTGGATTGATGGGATCAGAAAAAGCATTGACGACATCAGCTATACCATTCGCTTTACTCCGCGCAAGCCGCGCAGCATCTGGAGCGCGGTTAACATCAAGCGGGCTAAGGAACTTCTGGAGCAGGGACTGATGCAGCCTGCGGGTCTAAAGACCTTTCTGGCGCGCGAAGAAAACCGTTCCAGGATCTACTCTTACGAACAACGAAGTCCGGAGCTGCCAGAAAAGTATGCTAACAAACTAAAGATGCACCAGTCCGCCTGGAAATTCTTTCAGGCACAACCACCTTCGTATCGAAAGGCAGCCAACTGGTATGTCTTAAGCGCGAAGAAAGAAGAAACCAGACTCAAACGGCTGAAGCACTTGATCGACCACTCAGCGCTGGGACAAAGAATTCCTCAGTTTACTATTGCGAAGAAGCCGAAATGAGATTCAACTCCTGCGCAAAGAAATAATCTCTTGAGCTTAACCTCCTGTCTTATGCGTCGAAAGAAACCAATCATAATCCTGCTAATCCTCGAAAAGGGACGAGCAGTTTCTGAAGCCTGGACGCGCGAACAGTTGTAAGGACGGTAATCAGGTCCAGAGATTCTGCGAGAGAGAAGGATTTTCGTTATGATTTGCGCCCTTACGTGCCCGCTTATTTCGCGTTTGATTTCCTCCATCATCACCTGCTTCGTGCTACTTGGTTGCTTGGGCGCGGCAGGCGGAAATGGAAATGCTGCGGGCACAATGCAAGCAGTCCGTTTGAACCGTCCGTTCAGTCTCAGGGCAGGACAAGAAGTTACGTTAAGAGGGGAAAGACTACGGATCAAGTTCGAGGCGGTGGAAGAGGACTCGCGCTGTCCAGCAAACGTCACGTGTGTTTGGGCGGGAAATGCGGCCGTGCGGTTGGCGTTCAGCACAAGCCATAGGGATCGGAAAAGCCTGACGCTGAATACCGGCAAGAGTGCAACGCTGGTTGGGGAAAGGCAGTATCGTGGTTACAAAGTCAGGCTATTGGGATTGAGTCCTTACCCGCAGAGCGACCAGAAAATCGGGGCGCGTGATTACGTGGTAACTCTGCTAGTCAGCAAAGAGCGAGCTGCCCAAACGATCGGGCTTCTGTCTGGAACAACGCACCGAGAACTGCACGTCGCTGATATTGATCGGTTGGAACAACATACAAACCGATTAAGGCATTTCGAACCCTGAAAGACTACAAGCCATTCGCTGAGGTCGCTAAGCAAGTTATGAGTGGGATTGTAAACGAATTGAGCACTGGCCAGCTTGACGACCACAAGCGGGTAAAGTTTTATGCGCTGGGTGCCGGAGAGGGGCTGTTGCTTGATCGCGCCAACCCGCGCTGGCGGGAGCGTTACTTCGTTGATAAGTTTTACCTTGATAAATATTTTGACCAGACAAAGTGATTGTCTGAGGCCTGGCACAACACCGGCGGTCGCCGGTATGAAACATCACAGTGGGCAGTAAACCAGTGCGGAAGTCTGAAACGGCGATTGTTTTGTTTAAACAAATGAATGCTAATTACTTGTTCGTCAGACGATCTCTCTTTCTCTTAATCGTCGCTTTCCTGATCACTACTGTTTACGCAACTCGGCAAACAAGAGCTAATGAATCCAATCAGTCCGCTACTGTAACCGAAGCTCTGCGGGCATCGTTTGGAGCGTCGTTGGAGGCGGTGACGGGTTTCAACCCCTTCTATTTAACAGGAGACTTCAATGGTGATGGGGCACAAGACATTCTGATAGTCGTGCGCGTTAAAGGTAGGCGTAGCGAGCTGCCGCCAGACGTGAAGGTCCTTAATCCTTTTTACCGCGCGCGTGAGCCAGCTTTTCCCACGGACCCGGCTGCCAAACCGACTCTCGCCTTCGCAATTATTCACGGCACGAATGCGGATTTGAAGACTCCTCAGCCCGCCGGAAAGTTTCTGCTGCTGGGCGAGTCGCCAATCCTCATTTTGGAAAACGATAGGGCCACCTCCGGCCATTCGGAGGATGCGAAAGGCTTGATGGAGATCGTCAGCAAACGCGGAAAGCGCCGTGTCGCAAGCCGGCCGCCTCCGGCAGCGAAGGGCGATTCGATTCTCCTGGGAACTGAAGCGACAGAGAGCATCCTTTACTGGAATGGAAAAACTTATCGCTGGCAAGAGTCGGAGGGCGGCGAATGAGCAAGAACTGCGGTAGCCTGCCTGTAAGTAAGAGCGGGGGCAAGCCCACCTTCCTTACCGAGAGCTGAATCCAGGCGACTCTCAATTTTTGTGTGAAAGGCGTTCCAGCGGGATCCTTTGGAGTTAATTAGAGAAGCTCGCGGTAAGGAAGGTGGGGCTTGCCCCCGCTCTCAGTCACGAGCAGTTCGCTTCCGAAACAGTTCATTGATCTCATTGAAAGGCGCCGCTTCGGAAAACGCCTCGAATGAGCCGGTGTTCGCGATGTTTCGCGCAGCGCGAATGAATGCGCCCCACGCAACGCACGCCAGCGTGGAGCCTACAGAAATGCGACGAACTCCAAGATCCGCGAGGCGCGAGACAGTAAGCTGGGAATTGAAACGTGACACCAATACGTTGACTGGCTTGGGGGAGACGGCCTTTACGATGGTTTCGATCTCACCTGGATCACTAACGCGCGGAGCGTAGAGACAATCGGCTCCTGCCTCGGCGAAGGCGATGAGTCGCTCAATAGCGACGCGAGCAGGATTGGGATGCTCCACGAGCCAGGCTTCGCAGCGCGCTGTCAGGACCACCGGAATCCCCGACGCATCGATCGCAGCACGTGCCGCCTTGATGCGTTCGACCGCCAAATCAAAGTCGTAAAGCGGCGCAGTGTTGTTACCACTTGCGTCCTCTATCGATAACCCGGCCACGCCCGTAGCGACGCAGAGCGTGACGTTGGTAGCCACACCTTCGGGTTCATCCGCATATCCGGTTTGGAAGTCTGCATTGACTGGCAGAGGCGTCGCCTCAACAACTTCGCTGATATGAGAGAGCATCAGGCCGCGAGAAACCGCCGAAACTGAATCCGGCAAGCCACGCGAAAAAGCGAAACCCGCGGACGTGGTCGCGAGCGCTTCAAAGCCGAGATGCTGTAGATATATCGCCGTTCCCGCATCCCACGGGTTGGGCAGGACGAAGCATCCGGAATCGTGCAAAGCGCGAAACCTATCGATAGCGGACATTTGGGCAGGGCTCCTATTGTTCATGCTGCAATCCTACTATTCTGGATTTGAACGCGCCAGCTGTTCATTCTGGCACTGGTTCAATTTGAACTCTTAGGTCCGAAGGACCGGAAGTTAGTAGCCCCGTCCGTGAGGGCGGGGAGATGTGACCGTTAGTTACCTGAGCACCGAAGGTGCGCCACAGTTTGTGCCGGCCCTTCGGGCCTTCGGGCTATCAGAAGGAGTTCCCCGTCCTCACGGACGGGGCTACTAACTTCCGGTCCTTCGGACCTAAAGCGTGCCTGCGGTTGAAACTGAACCACTTTCATTTTGTATTCATTGACAGTTCCACCAAAGCGGCCTAACCTACGCCCGTCTCTACAGTTCTCGTCCTCTGCAAATCCTATAACCGCTTAAGTTCTATGGAGTCAGCGAAATCGTAATGCAGGCAATGCAGTATGACCTCGACAGCCATGAGTTCCTCACTAATCCGTATCCGTTTTTTGATCGGATGAGGAGCAATGACCCGATTTTCTGGAGCGAACGAAACAAGTATTGGATTCTGACTCGTTACTCCGACATTACCTCATTGATCCAAAACGAACTCCTGTCTTCTAACCGGATAGCCGCTCACGCCCGCCGCATGCCCATTGAAGCGAAGGAATATTTTCGCCCGTTTTTCTCAGCAGTCTCTTCCTGGATGCTGATGATCGACCCACCTGATCACACGCGCTTGCGCGGACTTGTTAACAAAGCTTTTACACCTGGCGTGGTGGAAAACATGCGCGGTCTTATCCAGGATCTCGTAAACGACATGCTGGCGGCCGTGAAGAAACAGGGCCGCATGGATCTAATAGCTGACCTCGCGAATCCATTGCCTGCGACAGTCATTGCGGAGTTGCTAGGCGTGCCCGGGACAGACCAACGCCAATTCAAGGCGTGGTCAGATGACATTGCGCTGGCCTTGAGCGGCATCGACACCGCCGGTTCAAACGATGAACTTTTTGCCCTTTATGATCTGGCGCAAAAGAGTTTCCTCGCATTGTCAGACTACTTCAGGGAAAGAGTTGTCGAGCTTCGTCGTAACCCGCAAGAGAATCTGCTCAGCGCGTTAGCCCAGGCTGAAGAGCAGGGTGATCGGCTGACGCAAGACGAGCTATTCGCGAACTGCGTATTGCTTATGATCGCGGGACACGAAACAACGACGAATTTGATCGGGAACGGCATGCTCGCCCTCTTACAGAATCCCAGCCAGCGAGCGGCACTAACCGCCAACCCTGAGGCAATCGTGTCTGCCATCGAGGAATTGCTTCGCTACGATAGCCCGGTGCAAAAGATGGGACGAATAGCATTGGCTGACATTCAAGTAGCCGGTAAACAGATCCAAAAGGACGAATTCGTTTGCTTCAGCTTTGCGGCCGCCAATCGCGACCCGGAACAATTTATCGATCCCCAACAGCTCGATATTACCCGCAAGCCAAACCGGCACCTCGCTTTTGGACACGGGCCGCACTATTGCGTCGGCGCAGCCCTGGCCCGTCTGGAAGGACAGATTGCAATCAACAGCGTCCTCCGTTGCCTGCCAAAGCTCCAACTTGCAAACGAAAATCTGGAATGGCATAGGAACTTCACACTGCGCGGTTTGAAGTCGCTGCCAATTGTTTTCTAAGACGTCTAATCAAAAAGTAAAAAGGAGA
>DASWDX010000325.1:0-6373 GCA_036395055.1 Pyrinomonadaceae bacterium
CACCGCTGATCGTCGAGACGTTGGCACGCCTGCGCTCGCGCTCCTGCATCATCGACGGCGAAGCTGTTGCCTGCGATGACAACGGCGTTGCCTCGTTCGATCTCATCCGTCACCAGCGCGCTAACGAGAGCATATTCCTCTACGCCTTCGACCTCATTGAGTTGAACGGTGACGACCTACGGCGCGATCCGCTTGAGGTCCGCAAGGCCACACTCGCATCTATCGTGGCTAAAGCCAGCCCCGGCATTCGGTTCAACGAGCATATCGAGGGCGACGGCCCAACCGTCTTCGCCCATGCTTGCAAAATGGGTCTTGAACGCATCGTGTCGAAGCGCAAGGATTCCGCCTACCGTTCCGGCCGCTCGCCCGATTGGCTCAAAATGAAGAACCCGGACGCGCCGGCCGTGACACGCGAAGCGGAGAAGAATTGGGCGAGATGACTCGTCGCAAGCGCGAGATCATCGGCCTAAGGAACGAACGGGACTTCCCGTATCTGGTCGAACTCGCACTTCCGACGGGAGGCAGTATTTTCCTAGAGATTGATGCGTTCCATCGTGAGCGACGCATCCCAGTCCGCCGCGGCCGATGTCGCCACGAGGTCAAGCCATTCTATATTCGATTCTGCTTCCCAGACGCCGCCACCGCGGATGCATTCCGCAATCGCTTCGGTGGCGAGGTGCTTGACCTACGCACCGGATAAGCCCAAGCCGCGGACCCCGGAACGTCGTCGGATGCAACAGCGGTGACACGGCCGAGGAAGATTGGGGCAAAAAGAAATGGCGATAAACTATCGCACGCGTTTTGCTTACCGCATCGACATGTGGGATGCCGATGGCGAGAACATCATAGAGCACCTGATCCACCCCCATTGAAGTGGTCCGACTTGAGGTATGTCTTTGACGCCAAGGAGGACTGTAACGGCAAGGAAGCGATACAAGCCTGAAGAGATCGTCGCGAAGTTGCGGCAGGTGGATGTTCTGGTCTCGCAGGGCCAGAATATGGTGGACGCAATCCGCCAGATCGGCGTGAGCGAGGTGACGTATTATCGGTGGCGCCAGGAGTTTGGTGGGCTGTGAAGGACCTTGAGCTCGAGAACAGCCGGCTGCGCAAGGCGGTTTCCGATCTGACGCTGGATAAACTCATTCTGCAGGAGGCTGGCCGGCGGCCGTATCACCACTCCCATTTGGTGCAATCCGCGCGAGCCGCTCGGCGTATTCGAGCGCGGTGGGAAGGTCTCCGGCATCGCGGTTGAAGGTTATGAGCGCGAGCAGCACGTCACGATCCTCCGGGTACCTTGCCGAGCCGTCCTTGAGCACGGCGATTGCCTCTTCTCCGCGGCCAGCAGTGCGGCTTGGTATTCCGCTTCCGCCTCGGCGGCGGTTTATACCGAACATTGGAGGTGATGCAGCGTAATTTCTGGAAGGCAATTAAGGCGGACGGGAACGACAGATGTTCCGACACCGACTGAGGTATAGCCCACCATATCGCGATGTTTCCATGGTCCCGAGCCCATATGCCGTGGCAAAACCGAATCAAGAGTGACTGGGATAGACCCAGGCAGACAGATCTGGCCTCCATGGGTATGGCCGCTCAGAAGCAGATCGAAACCGGCATGTGCTGCCTGGCGGTAGATTTCCGGCGTATGCGACAGCAGGATTGAAAATCCATTGTCCGGAATCTCTGATGCTGCCTTTTCGATGTTATCGACGCGATAATAGTGCGCATCGTCGATGCCAGCCAAATAGATCCGCTGATCGCCGCGCAAAATGTTCTCGCATTCGTTGAGCAACATCCTGATTCCCATTTCTTCGAGTCCGGGTATCATGCGAATTGTATCGTGATTACCTAACACGCCGTAGACTGGCTCCTTGAGATGGGAACGCACTCGTGCGAGACCTTCGAGCGCAGCGTCGAATGGTCCAAATGTCGCTCCGCGATAGTCGCCGGTCAGGACGCACACGTCATAGGTCAGTTCTGGAAGAAGCTCAGTCAGGCGTCGCATTGCACCTTCGTTCATCTCCACGTGTAGGTCGCTGATATGCAGTAGACTGAAGCCATCGAACTGGCTCGGTAGCGTCTTCATGCTGATGTGGTTATGTCTGACCTGGATCTGCTCCGCGTTCCTGCGGCCACGCCAATACAATCCCATCAATTTGAGCGCCATCCGAATGACGGAATGGACCGAATACCAGTTCTCAATATGAAAGAAGTTGATGCCCTGACCGAAAATCTGAGCTTCGTGATCCGTCTCGATCCCTAGGCGCAGTTTTGCGTGCAACCGACCCAACCGCTGCTCCAGCTTGCTGAAGATAGCTTCATTCATTGCCAAGCCGCCTGAGCAGGGATCCGCGGTACGTTCAAACGATGGCGCGGTATAAAAAGAGCAGAGCAACAAGCCACGATCGCGGTGGGAAAGGATAATTGATTTGCGTCAATCCGGGGCTCTCTTATGTTGCATAGACCAGATTTAAATCAATCCGACCACGATCTTTGCCCATTCCGGGATGTGTTCATTATTCAGACTAGCAAAAACCGAGGTTCCTACGAACGTCGAGAAGATAATTGCAGGTAGCCCCAGCTGAACATTGCGTTTCTCGAAACGCATGGCGGCATTAAAGTGTGCGAGTTGCACTCGGGCAAGACGACCGTACCAACCCTGAAGAAGAGTCTTTGCGGGGGATTGTGAAGCCGTCTCCTTACGTTTGGGGACGACGTAACCTACCGCTGCCGAGGAGTGCGGAGCCCCGATCACTGCCACGCTGATCCAGACGCGCCTCTCGCGCGACCCAAGCCTAAAGTTTCACGCTTCTGGCACGTCAGCTTCATCAGATGCCCAGATTTGTAGATGAAGAATAGGTCGCCGGTGTAGTGAAAATACTCACCTTCGAAGTCTTTTGTCCTGAACTTTAATTGGATTTTGTTGTCGCCCACCTTACGGGCGTTCACGATGCCTTTGCCGAGGTCCAAGGTAACCTTTTGCGCTGGTCCGAGGGTCAGGAGTACGGTCTCGGGCGATTGGGAAAGCGCGGGTGGCTCGATCATCATTCCGCTACACGTCAACTGCCGCGCATCTTCGGCAAATACGGCAGTGCTGGTTAAGCCAAAGATCAGTGCCAATATACTTGTCCAAAACATCGATGCCGCTCCCAATCAATCTCGTACCCGAAACGGTGCAAACCAGTGTGGGCCCACGGGTCATATCCCTTGATCGTGAAATCGGCAACATGCTCCTCTTCAGTGGTGAAACGCCTTTCACTGGACTGAGTGTTTTGCGTTCCTGCGGTGCGCAACGGTCGATGATCCGCGATTTGTCAAGATGAATGTGGGTCTCGATCAGCCCAGGACAGGCGAGGCATCCCTTGGCGTCATAAACCTCGGCTTCGCTAGCGAGCGCGTGCTCGAGGGCGACGATGCGACCTTGTTCCACCCCAATATCGATGAGTTCGCCTGATGACCGATCGGCAAGACGTGCGTTGCGGACGATAAGATCCACGTGGGGTTCACTCGGCCTTGATGTTGGCCGCTTTGATCAGCGGCCACCATTTCTCGATCTCGGCCTTCTGATGAGCGGCCAGCGCTTCTGCGGTTTGCTGCTCCGGCGGCGGAATTTCTTGACCGAGGTCAGTTAAGCCGCTGGCGTACCGTTGAGTCGGCAAGCGCGTCCATTGCGGCGATCGTAAGCTTGCGGATTGCTTCGGGCGGAGTGCCTTTCGGCACCCACAGTCCATACCAAGTCGAAATATACACACCCAGTGCACCGGCCTCGTCGACCGTGGGCGGCTAGCTCTCAACGCGGATGGCTCGTTCAGCTATACTCCGGATGCCCCGGAGCCCTGAGCGGCTCGAAGAGTGGGGGGCGTCGCGTCGCATTCTTTCATCTCGTACAGGGCTCTCGACAAGAGGTTGGTCTCGTCGCCATAGGACTGGTGGACCGGCCAGGTACTCCCGCGATCGGAAGGCGTCGTCCCAGCGGTCACAGTTCGGCAGGCTAGTTGAGCTTTCGCGAGGCGCTGCTGATGCGCTTTTCATTTGGACGGCCGCATTCGGAATAAAACGTGCCATTTGCCGCATCGACTCTTTCAAGGCATTGAGCGGCTTCCGTAATGGGGCCAGCAACGGTGAAATCATACGCCTGGCCCTTGATCACGAGCGCATATCTGCCGGCCGGAAGCACGAAGTCTTCCTTCTCTGGCCGTATTGCTAGCATTTCAGAGCTTTCGCCCAACGGCGCAACTCTGAAATCGTAAGACACATTGCGAATGGTCCACGAGTCGTCCACGTCCGTCGTGCTGGCCTGCCCCGCGGTATTGAACCTCATGGCGCGTTGGACTCTCGCGATCACACGGACCGTGATCCGATCAGGTGCGTTGTTCGCGATATCTCGACGATAGATGATGAATTCAGTTCGACCGTCTGGCAGCACAGTGCGGCTCGGCGTCTTGATCGGTGTCGACATGAAGACCCTTTGGTCCGGCACCCTGCCAACTGCCAACGGTTCCAACTCGTGCAGCCGACCGGCGCTGACAGAATAAATGCCGTAGACGCTCGGGAGCGGAACTCCAGAGTATTGCAATGGCACTGTAGTTGTTGATGCTGTGGAACTCTGTCCAGGTGCTTGGGCAGGAGTCGCCTTCAACGCGACCTTCTCGATTTTGTGGACCACAGGTGTGAGTACTTGCGAAGCGCGGCTTCCAAACAACCCGAACTGATGATCCAACACGACGGAAACAGCGACAGCGAGAATGGCGACGATCGCTCCCCTGAGTAACTGGGCGGCACCTGGAAGCCATGCTCTATTGCGAGTGGTCGGCGTAACCATCTCTCGGATCAAGAAACTTGGTAATGGCTGAGCATAAATGCGCGTCGAGTCCTGATTAATGATCCGGACAGGCGTTTGTGATTTGATGTCGGAGGTGTCGGCAAGTCGGTCGAGAGACTGTATCGCTTTTAGGCTGTCGTGCTTTGAGTGGATAGTCTCGACCCGCTCGATCGCGGACTCGAGCGCTACGCTAAGGTCTCTGGTGCCCGGCGAATTGGATGACGGGCTTCTCCGCGAAATCTCTTCTTGGAGCTTGATGCGCGCCAGTTCGTAAACGATATTGCGCAACTGCGCCGGATCGCCCTCCGCGGATGCAATGACACGCGAAAGGACAAGCGCAAAGTCCACCTCGGGCGCTTGCGTTACAAGCTTCGCGTTGGCAGATTCCTGAGCTACCGCAATCATCGTAAGCTCGCCCATGGGTGAGAACCAAGCTCTGGGAGTTCAGCCGATATGATCACGGCGGCAGAATTCCGGCATGGGTGTTGCGGGCAGGGCACACCAGTTGAGATTCGTTGTGGTCAAGCCTAAACGCGGCCGTATTACAAGCCAGTTTGTCAACCCAGTATGTCATTAATCTCACATACCCGGACGTTGCGCACTGGGGCATTCCCTAACCACCGCATCGACTATGACGGTGGGTATGACCCGCGGGCTCCGCGCCGTCTTTGTTTTTGTCATCGGGAATCTCTTTGTTTGAAAGGAACGGCCGCGGCATCGGAAGCCAATCGAGGCGATCAATCGGCGGCAATGCAACCCCAGTCAGTCATAGAAGGGCCCCATTGAGTTGACACGCTTATAAGAGCAGGTTGGTGCCACTAATGAGGAGGACGTGGGTATGGGTAAGATTTTATTTTCGCTCACATTCGCGACTGCGCTGCTCGCGCTTGCCTCCTCTGAGGCCTCGGCATTTGTGTATTCGTCATTCGTGTGCCAGGCTGTCGGCGCGCGCTCCGTTGATTGGGGTCGTAGCTTTTTTGTCGGCGATGCCAAGATGATTGCCCTGAGCCGATGCGCACGTCGTAGCGGAATTTGCACCATCAGCTATTGCGTTCCGGGATATTGATTACTCACTCAAGCCGCCCCGGAATGCCTCTGCGAGATCAGCTGATAACCAATTCGACCTTCGTGGACTGCTGGACCGGCAGCTCGGCCGGCTTCTCGCCTTTCAGAATGCGGCCGGCGTAGTTGCGGCGAAAATGCTTCTTTGCGGCGTGCTTGGCGCAAACGACCGCTCGCTCACGAGCAGCCGGCAGCGTCGCTCATCATCTAGACCAAATTCCTTGACGGCGGCGGCTTCGGCAGCCTCGCGGTGCCGCGCATCCACCAGCGCCGTGCAATGTCAGTGGCACAATTCCCTGTTCCGGGATTGCCTAAAGTGGCGAAAGCCCTTCCGCCTCATCGATTGCCGTTACCGCGATAGTGGAATGCGCATAGGCGGCGCCCGCCCTCATCTCAGCAGCCACCCAGATGGCCTCCATCAACTCCTGGCGGGTCACGCCATGGCGGAGCGCGGCTTTCGTGTGTCCTCGGATGCAATAGGGGCACTGAGTG
>DASWDX010000326.1:0-6645 GCA_036395055.1 Pyrinomonadaceae bacterium
AAGGCTGTCTTAAGTGATCTGGCGTGCTACCGCAAAGAGATGCCGGCAATAATTCTCGGCGACCTAAATACCTGGGAACGTGAGGCTGTCAGCCAAACGTTCGAGCTCTTCGGCGCGGCAAGTTTTCAAACTCCTTTTGATGATCAGTCTACATTTTCTCGACGCGTGCTCTTTATTCCAATCGATCTAAAACTCGATTGGATATGGCTGCGAAGCCTTGAGCCAACCAGGCACGGAATCCGGCGAGCGATCAAGCTGTCGGACCATTGGCCGTTGTGGGTCGTTCTAAGGAAACCGGGAAGCGGTGGCTGAGAGAGCACGTACAATAACTCACTGCTGACATTCATTGTCTGAACACTTCAGTAGAGAGCCCGAGTGCCAACAACGGGTCGCCACCGCTCCCGGTTCTAATGCGCAATTTGACGGGCACGCTGAATTGAGAACCAACCGAGATTGGCTCGATATGCTAAAGTACCGCCTGCACCAATAGCATTCCGCTTAAAGAGTTTCAAAAAAACCGAATGCGGGGATAACAGTATGAGGTGTCCAAAGTGCGGGAGACGGGCCGGCTGGGCCAGGACTCGGTGTCCTGCGTGTAAGACTAAACTGATCGCCTGGTACATCATGGCAGTGATTATCATCGTCGGTGCCTGTTATGGCGGGCTCATAATCCTCGAAAAGGTAGGATAGAGATTTACGATCTCTAATTTGAGATTTGAAATCCGGGAAGCTCAAAATCTGAAAACAAGAGCGGAGCACTTTCATCTTACGCGCGAGCGCGCAACACTCACAAAATAGCGCCGACCTCGATCGCAGTCTCGCGCGCAAACTGACAGTTTGCGTTAAATAGGTGAAGGCGGTGAGTTCGCCCCAAAATACTCACCGCCTTCTCGTGTGCGGTGCTGCCGCAGGTCGGGAGACGTTCAGCGCACACGCACGACGATGTTGTTGCTCGTCAGCGCATTCCCGGTTGCTCTCTGTAATTCTGCGATCGCCTTGTTGAGATCAGTCTGCGCGCGTAATTCATTTCCGCGCGCAGTCGTTAAAGCTGTCTGGCGCTCCAGCACTAGAAACACCGTTGATTGCCCAGCGTCGAGTTTCCTTTGCTCGCTTTGATACTGCTGCTCACTTGCTTGCCGGGCAATAACTGCGGACCGCAAGCGCGCCTCCGCGCTGCGCACCACCTGCAAGGCATTCCTCACGTCAACCTGAACCGATTGCTCGAGTTGTTCGCGCTGCGTGGCAATACGCTGGCCTTCAACGAGTGAGCGTCCCAGCTGCGCCTGCGCGGTGCGGTTCCTGAGGGGCAAATTAATTTGCACCCCCACCCGAAAGTTATTGAATCGATTACTCAGTAGGTTTTGCAGCGACTGATCATAACCGCCAAGTAAAAAAGGCGAAATTGTTTGTGCCGGCGGATCGGGTAGCCGGTCGAAGCCTGCGTTTATGAGCAGACGATTCACCGCGTCGCGCAATTGGCTTGACGATGCGGTGATGGGATTGGCGGCGCCGCTGGATGCGCCCGCCAAACCAACCATGCCGTAACTACCGACCAGATCGATCGCCGGTTTGGTCTGCTCGCGAAAATACTTCTGATCGATTTGATTGATCTCTCGCACAACATTCGACTGTTGCAACTCGGGGCGGTTTTCCAGCGCGGCTTTCAGAGCATCCGGTAAAGAAACATCCGGCGCCGCAAGGTCCACCGAATCCGTGGGAACAATCGAAAGGCTCCAGAGATCAGCCTGACGATTCACCGCGATCAAGTCCTTCAAATTGTTTTCGGAGCGGGAAACTTCCTCCAACGAGCTGAAGAGGCTTTGCTCGAAGTTGGCTACCTGCGCCTCTGCCGCCACCACGTCGATTGGCGCCAGCGCACCTTCCGCAACCAGCCGCTTGTTGTGTTCAAGCTGCAGCCGCGAATCGCGCACGGCATCCCTTTGCACCTGTAAATTCCTGAGCGCAAAGACAAGATCCCAGTACGCTCGCTGCACGCTGGTGATGGTCTCGATTGCCCGTTGCCGAAACTGGGCATCGGTTAAGGACAAATTCTTTTTGGCAATCTCGATTTGGCGGCGGTTGTTGTCAAACTTTAGCCCACGGAAAAGCGGCTGCATGTAGCTGAAGGTGAGCGCAGTCGGATACTGCGGATTGAGCGCCGCAAATTGATTGTTGGTCGTCAACTTGATTGACGAAAAATCCAGATGGTAGTTGCCGCCGAGTTTCGGTGTCAGACCTTCGAGTCGCGCAGTTGCGGTGTAGTCGCTTTGCGTGGTGGTGCCATTCGATCCACCGCTGAGAAAACTCGAGATAGGGCTCTCGATGCGTTCGTAGTAAGAAGATGAGCTGAGGCGTGGATCGTAAACACCACGCGCAGCAGTTAGATCAAACTCAGCGATCTTCACATTGTGCCGTGCAACTTCGATGTCCTTGTTGTTTTCCAGCGCCAGGGCCAGCGCCTCGCGAAGCGTAAGCGGCCGCTGACGATCCATGTCGACACCAACGCGACCGAGTTCCGGCAAGGGTCTTTCAGCCGGATGAAACTCAGGAGCGATCGCGGGCACCTGCAACTCTTGGGGTGACAGAGAAGGCGATGGTGTCGGTGTCTGCGCAATACCGTTTAGCGAGCACAGCAAGAACGCCAGGAGCAAAACCGCGGCTTTGCCTTTCCGCACTGTGCGGCGGCAAAGCGGCAAACCATGATTTGTCTCAACTTCAATCATTGTTCTGATTCAACATCAATTTAAAGAACCTATCGCTTGTTTATCTAGTTTTTCGAAACTAAACCTAACAATGACGCCGTCGCGCTTGCCGTCTTGCGTCGCGCCCAGGCAAATGCTTCGGTCACTTGCGAGCCGATGATTCCCCAAACTCTACTGCGGCCGAGATCGTCGAAGAGTGAATAAAAAACGGGAACAGCCAGCAACGTCAGCAACAAGCAGAGCGACTGCCCGCCAACTACCAGCACACCGATTGAGCGATTCGTGCCGGAACCCGGACCGCTGGAAATGGTGAGCGGCAACATGCCGGCGACCAGTGCAATCGTGGTCATCAGAATCGGACGCAAGCGATCGCGATTGGCACGGATGATCGCTTCGAGTCGCTCCATACCACGCGCGCGTAACTGGTTCGTATGATCTATTTGGAGAATTGCGTTTTTCTTGACGACGCCGAAAAGCAGCAGTAATCCCAGTCCGGAGAAAATATTTACCGTCTGTCCTGTGATCAGCAACGAGAGGATGCCGAAAGGTATTGCCAGCGGCAACGTCAGCAAAATTGTGATTGGGTGAATGAACGATTCAAACTGCGCGGCCAGGACCATGTACATGAATACAAACGACAGGATGAACGCGAGCACGAAGTAGTAGCCGGCGCGGCCAAGTTCTTTTGAACGGCCAGCCAGACCGGTTTTGTAAGCAGCGTCGATGCCCACTTCTGTCGCAAACTGGTTCATCTTTTGAATTACCGCCGCCTGTGATCCACCTGGTTTTACGTTGGCTAGCAACGTTAGCTGGCGCTGGCGGTTCAGGCGATCGATAGCCGAGGGACCCGTCCCCTCTTCTACTCGCACCAGATTGTCGAGACTCACCCAGCCGATTTTTGACGAGGACACGATCATCTGCTTGAGACCCTCGACGCTCGATCGAAATTGTCCGGTCGCGCGCACGCGCACGTTGTATTGATCGGTGCCGGCATTGAAGGTGGAAACTTTTTGACCGGCTACCAGGGTGTTCAAAGCCTGCGCGACATCGGCTACGCGCACTCCAAGGTCCGCTGCGCGCGCTCGATCTATAACCACGCGCAACTCCGGCTTTCCCGCAACCAGCGAAGAGTCGGCGTCTACAACATCCGGAATAGTCTTCATCTTCGCCAGAAAAGCTTCGGAATATTTCGTCAGCTTCTCGAGGTCGGGACCGCCGATGACATATTGAATGTCGGCGTTTCGGAAACCGCCGCCGGAAATTGCTGCGACCGGCTGCACGCTCGTTCGCAATTGCCCCGGAAACTCTTTCAAATACTTCGCCAACACTTCTGATCGAGCGCGCACCATCAGATCACTCTGCGATATGCTGCGCTCCTCGAGTGGCTGCAGCTTGACGTAAATCGACGCGACATTTACTTGCTCCTGCGCCCCGCCGCCGATTGTCGTCAGGGTGTCGGTGGCGCCTGGCAGTTTCCGTATGTCCGCGGAAATCCGCTCGGCCAAAGAAGAGGTTGCTGCGAGCGTGGAGCCTTCCGGCGCGCGAACATTAATCTCAAACTGCGACTGGTCGTCAACAGGCAGAAAGTTTTTTCCAACGAACATGAACAACGGCACGATACTGATGATCACGACGAGGCAGGCGCCCACAACCACCCAGCGATGGGCCATCGACCAGTTCAGCATTCGCGTATAAGTACGATCGATGGGCCGGTAAAACCTAGATTCCTTCGAGCCGTGGTCAGCCGGTTCGGTGCGACGTTCAAGCGATCCCTCTTCAGCATCGTTGCTGCGCTTGATGAGACGCGCGGCAAGCATCGGCGTTAGCGTAAAAGAAACAAGCAGGGAAACGGCAATGGCGAAGGAAGAAGTCAAACCGAATGACGACATGAACCGCCCGACGATGCCGCCCATAAATCCTACGGGCAGGAAAACCGCCAGCAGCGACAGGGTTGTGGCCGTCACGGCCATACCAATCTCACGTGTGCCTTCGATGGCTGCCTGGAACGAAGGCATTCCCTTCTCTTCGATGAAACGAAAAATGTTTTCCAGCACCACTATCGCATCGTCAATGACAATACCGACCATTAAAGTCAGCGCCAGCATCGTGATCTGATTCAGCGTGAAGCCCATTGCCGCCATCAAGCCAAAAGTGGCTATTAACGAAGTGGGAATAGCAAGAGCCGCAATCACAGTGGAACGGAAGCTCCAGAGAAAGAGAAACACGACGATCGCCGCAAGCACGCTGCCCTCGATAAGGTGTGTCTGAATAGATTCGATTGAAGCCTTGATGAAGATCGATTGATCGCCCACCACCTCAGTTTTATAACCCGGCGGCAAACTCTTTTGAATCTCCGTCAGTCGTTCCTTGACCGCGTCGGCGACCGCCACCGTGTTTTGTCCCGACTGTTTGGAGACGACCAAGGTGACCGCCGGCTGGCCATTGAGTCGTGCTTCCGTCCGCGGCTCTTCAGCTCCGTCTTCCGCGTATCCAACATCGCTGAGCTTGACCGCATAATCGCCGCGGTTGCCGACCGCCAGGTTATTGAAATCAGATGGCTGAACAATGCGTCCCATTGTCCTGACGGTGAGCTCGCGCGTTCCCTCATCTACGCGTCCTCCCGGGAGCTCCATGTTCTGCGCGCGAACAGCGTCGGCCACTTGCGCGACTGTCACGTTGAAAGCACGTAACTTGTCTGGATCGACCCATATCTGAATCTCGCGGGTGCGCCCACCGATGATGGTCACCTCGCCAACACCACTGATCGATTCAATCTGTTGTTTGATCTTCTTGTCCGCTACGTCCGTAACTTCGCGCGGCGAGCGCGGTGCTGAAACCGCAATGCGTAAGACTGGCGCAGCGTCGGTATCCAGCTTCTGAACTATAGGCTGCTCGGCGGTGACCGGAAGATCATTCACGATCAGGTCAACCTTGTTGCGTACTTCCTGCGCCGCGATATCTGGATTCTTTTCCAGTAGGAACGTAATGAAAACCTGGGAGACGCCTTCAACTGACGTCGACCGCAGTTCGTCAATGCCGCTGATGGTGTTGACAGCGCCTTCAACCTTGTCGGTTATCTCTGTCTCGATTTCCTGCGGAGAAGCGCCTGGGTTAACGACCGTGACCGTGATGGTCGGCAGATCGATCTTGGGGAAAAGATCCACGCCCAGCGATTTGTAGGAGAATAGCCCGACGACCGTCAGACTCAGAATCAGCATCGTCGCAAACACCGGACGCCGGACACAGATTTCAGCTAACTTTTGCATCGTTTAAATAAAAGTCCAATGTCTAACGTCCAACGTCCAATGTCCGCTTCCAGTTCTTGACTTTGGACTTTCGACATTGGACTTTGGACTGTCATTGTTTGACTGCCATCCCATCGCTTAGCTGTTCGACATTGCTGGTCGCCACGTTTTCGTTGGCCGCAACGCCCATTTTGATCTCGATCAAATCGCCTTCGGTTTGTCCCGTCTGCACCAAACGCTCCTCGGCATGGCCATCCTTGATTACAAACACGCGACTGACTCCGGTTTCCGTACGCACGGCGCGTGCGGGAACGAGCGTCGCCGGCGCTGCTCGTAACTCGAGAATTCGTACGGTGGCAAATTGTCCCGGCTTCAAGGCGCCGCTGCCGTTTTCGATTTCTGCCTCCACTGTCAGCGTGCGCGAAGTTGGGGTAACGTTTGGCGAGATGCGCGCAATTCGACCGCTGAAGTTTCGGTCGGGCCACGCACTGGTAGTTACGGAAACGGATTGACCAACCGTAACTGCTGGAATTGCCTGTTCCGGAATATCGATACGTACACGCAAAGGATTGATGCGCACGATTGTCGCAACTTTCGTGGTTGTGGAGACATATTCGCCGAGATCCGATGGGCGTTCTGAAACGTAACCATCGATCGGAGAATACACGTTTGCGTAAGATAGATTTCGGCGGGCAAGA
>DASWDX010000327.1:0-6849 GCA_036395055.1 Pyrinomonadaceae bacterium
TAGTTGATCGGAGGTAAGAATGTTTTGTCCTAAATGTGCAACTCAGAATTTGGAGGGCGCAAGCTTTTGCCGCTCTTGTGGGGCCAATATCAGCCTGATTCCGCAAGCGCTCTCCGGTCAGTTGCCCCAGGCAAGTGAAGACGACGAGATCGATGTCCGCAGACGAGGTCGCAGGCGGCATGGCCGGCGCGAGCTCAGTTTGGATCATGCCTTCAAGAATGTTTTTATGGGCATCGCATTCCTGATTATCTCGATGGCGCTCGCATTTTCGCGAATGGGAGCGGGTTGGTGGTTTTGGATGTTGATTCCCGCGTTCTCAATGATGGGAACCGGCATTGCCCAATATATTCGGCTCAAGGAACGCGAAAAAAAATCGTTTCTCCCAGGCACCATGGGACAGCGCTCAATGATGCCTCCTCGGCGAGTTGATTCATTCCCCACTCGCAATACGGGCGAACTTGTACCGCCGCCTCCTAGCGTGACGGAAGGAACGACACGCCATCTTGGCGCGGAGACACCTACACGGCATCTCGACGAGTCAAACTAGTTGGCGCTGACTAACTGGCGGCAACAGCATCACAGCAATGTTCCGAGAACAGCCAGCGCAAATACCGCTCACAGCGCCGCAATAACCTTTCTAATGGATTCTCCGCAAAAGCCGCGCATCTGCATTTCAATATGTGAACCAACCGTCGCCGCGCTTCAACACACGCTACCAGCCGCCGCGGCGGTCTGCGATCTGACTGAAGTACGACTCGATTGTCTTGCGCCTGCCGAGTTGGAAAATGGCGTAAGTTTAATTACCAGCCTGCTTGAGAAATCGTCTTGCGAGACAATTTTGACTTTCCGACCGGTGGAGCAGGGAGGTCGGCGCCAGCTTAATCATGAGACGCGTCGGGCCTTCTGGTCTAGCGCCATTTTTTCGGACAGCTTTTTTGACGTCGAACTGGATGTCGCGGAAGATTTGAATTCTATTGAGAGTTTGCCGCCCTTCCCGGTTGATTGGAGCCGTACGATCTGTTCGCACCATGATTTCCGCTGTGTTCCCAGAAATCTGGATGAGATCTATGACCGCTTGGCAAGCACTCCTGCGCGCGTTTTGAAAATTGCTGTGCTGGCCCATGACGCAACCGATTGTATTTCCCTTTTCAATCTCCTTGAACGTGCGCGCACGGAGGGCCGAGAGATGATAGCCATCGCCATGGGACCAGCAGGAATCGCCACTCGCATTCTTGGCCCGTCACGTGGCGCTTTTCTCACTTACGCCTCGCTGGACGGTGCGACAGCCACAGCGCCCGGACAAGTGTCTGTCCGCGAACTACGTGAAGTTTATCGATTGGAAGAAATCGATCAGCAGACAAAGATTTTTGGTCTGGTCGGCCTACCGGTATCTCATTCAGTTTCTCCTCACCTGCACAATGCCGCGTTTGCGGCAGCGGGATTAAATGCGGTCTATTTGCCGTTTGAGGTACACGACGTCAAGGCATTTATGAAGCGCATGATTCACCCGAAGACTCGTGAGCTCGATTGGAACGTGCGTGGCCTCAGTGTTACGGCGCCGCATAAGTCTGCTCCCTTGGATCAGCTGGATTGGATCGAACCAGCTGCCCAGGAAATTGGAGCCGTGAATACGATCGTGATCGAGGAGAACGAATTGCGCGGCTACAACACTGATGCTCAAGGTTTCATCAAACCGCTCGTGCAAAAGTTTGGTGATATACGAGAGGCGCGATGTGCAGTCATTGGAGCCGGAGGGGCAGCAAGCGCAGCATTATCAGCACTCAGACAAGCTGGGGCGAAGGCAACTCTCTTTGCGCGGAATGGTAAGGCGGCCAACTTGTTGGCAGCACGCTTTGCCACAACCTGGATGAAGCTTGTCTCGGCAAGCTTTGCAGGATTCGACGTTGTGATAAACGCCACCCCACTGGGCAGCGCAGGACAGTTTGAGGATGAAACTGCCGCGACCGCCCAACAACTTCGCGGTGCGCGCTTAGCATACGACTTAGTTTACAATCCAGTTGAGACAAGATTCTTGCGAGAAGCTCGCGAGGCAGGATGCGAAACCCTTGGCGGCCTGGAAATGCTCGTGGCTCAAGCGACCGTGCAATTCCGATTGTGGACCGGCGGTCCGGCTCCGGAAATGGTGATGTACGAGGCGGCTAAGCGGGGGCTGAAAGGGATCCGAGATCTGAAATCTGGGATCTGAAATCTGAGCTTTGAGATTTGATTTGAGATCTGGAATTTGAAATATGAACGAACGTTATAGCCGGCAAGTCTTATTCAGCGGGATTGGCTCCGAAGGCCAGCGACGTCTATTACAATCGAAAGTTCTCATCGTTGGTTGTGGAGCTTTGGGTACTGCCCATGCGGAAAGCCTTGCCCGAGCAGGAGTGGGCCGGCTTCGCATTGCCGACCGTGATTTTGTAGAAGCTTCAAATCTTCAGCGCCAGACAATGTTTACCGAGCGCGATGCCGCAGAGCGCATACCGAAAGCGATCGCGGCCGCAAGTCACATTGGGGAGATAAATCGAGAAATTGACGTAGAGCCGGAGATTGCCGACGTCAATCACTCAAACGTCGAACGCCTCGTAAAGGACTGCGACCTGGTGCTGGACGGCACAGACAATTTCGCTACCCGGTATCTAATCAACGATGCCTGCGTCAAACACAAAATTGATTGGATTTATGGAGCTGCTGTTGGATCTTACGGCGTAACAATGACCATCCAGCCGCATCAAACACCTTGCCTCCGCTGCGTGTTTGAAGAGGCGCCGCCTGCGGCCAGTGCGCCCACGTGCGATACGGCGGGCGTAATCATGCCGATAATAAGCCTGGTGTCTGCTGTTCAAGTCGCTGAAGCTTTGAAACTGTTGACTGCGCAAACCCAGAGCCTGCACCGTTCGCTGATGCAATTTGATGTGTGGCGAAATGAGTGGCGAAAAATCAACCCTGGCCCACCTTCTCCGGAATGTCTCACCTGCGGTTTGGGAAAGTTCGCGACGCTGGAAGCCGCTTCGGAAGATTTTGCCGCAGTTTTGTGTGGTCGTAATGCAGTGCAAATCTCACCGGCGCAAGCAACGCAACTGAACTTTGAGGAACTCGCGGAAAGACTCAGAGGCACTGGCGAGGTTAAATTTAATGATTATCTTTTGCGCTTCCGCACCGGAGATTTTGAGCTAACTGTTTTTCAGGACGCGCGATCGATCGTTCGCGGCACAAGTGAAATCAAAACGGCGCGATCCCTCTACGCTAAATACATAGGAAACTAAACTAAAAATATGGTTCGAGCTAAACACAAATATCTGGCGGGCTTGTTCGCTGCATTGCTATTAATCTGCGCTTCAGCTCCCGTAACTTATTCAGGACAACCCGTAATCTGGGAAACTAGTGGCCGCGCTGAGTTGCTCAAAGGTGACGCCCGCGGCATTTCCATCAGCGATACCGGTGTGTTGATGCTGGCGCCCCGGCTAACAGAAATATTCAACACTGAGCAGGCATTTGTCTGGTCGAGTACAGCGGATGCTCAGGGCAATGTTTATCTTGGCACTGGTCACGACGGAAAGATCTATCGCGTCTCTGCCGAGGGCCGCGGCTCGTTGCTCTATGATGCCGCGGAATTGGATGTCACAGCGCTTGCGGCCGCTCGAGACGGCGCGATCTATGCCGGAACCTCACCCGACGGTAGAGTCTACCGCATCACCTCGGATGGACGTGCCGAGGTTTTTTTTGATCCTGCCGACAAATATATTTGGTCGCTGGCAGTGCTTGCCGATGGCTCGCTGGCGGTTGGCACAGGCGATAATGGCAAGCTTTATCGCGTCCGCGCGGCCGGAGCAAAACCGGAGTCGTCGCTTTTGATCGCTACAAACCAAACGCACGTCATGTCGCTTGCCGTTACGACGCAGGGCGATTTGATAGCCGGAACGGATCCGGGAGGCCTGGTCTTGCGCATCTCGCCTGAAGGTAAAGCCTTTGCTTTGTTCGATGCGCATCTGCGCGAAATTCATGCGTTGGCTCCAGCTTCCGACGGTTCGATCTACGCGCTGGCGCTCAGCGATGCTGCCTCCACGGGGCGACAGCAATCGTCGTCGGCTCCGGCGCCTCAACCGGTCGAAGGCACCGGTACGCCGACCACGTCTGTAACAATCACCGCTATCGACGAATCCGGCGCACCGATTCAGCAGCCAAGCCAGCCGGTCCGCAGTCGCACGGATACATCGACCGCACGCAGCGCCGTGTTTCGAATACTGCCGGATGGCGCCACCGATGTCGTTTGGAGTTCGCCTTCAATTACTGCCTTCGCTATCGTTCCGGCATTGCAACCCGGCAGCGTCTTGATTGGCACAGCCGACAAGGGCCGCATCTATTCCGTCACCAACGATGGTCGGGATACGCTGTTGCTGCAGTCGAGCGAAGGACAGATAGCTTCGTTTCTGTTGCGCGCTAACCAGGTCTATGCGACATCAAGCAATCAGGGAAAACTATTTCGCTTCGGCTCGGAGTTAATTGCTGAGGGTTCTTATGAGTCGCCCGTGCGTGATGCAAAATTGACCGCGTCCTGGGGAAGAATCTGGTGGCGCGGGAGCGGCAATGTCGAGTTACAAACGAGAACCGGAAACGGCGAGCGACCCGATGCGACCTGGAGCGAGTGGAGCACTTCCTATCGCGATCCCGAAGGCACCGCGATATCCAGCCCGCGCGCTCGATTTATTCAGTGGCGAGCTACGTTGCGATTGGCGGGGTCGGGCCGCAGCTGGATGGAAGATGCGAGCCTTGCTTATCTAGCGCGGAACGTGGCTCCTGAAGTCCTGGCCATTAGTTCGTTGCCAATCGGTGTTGGGTTACAACAGATTGCCCAACTTCAAATAGATCCAAATGTCGAGTCGTCGGGACTTGATCCATCGTTGTTCGGCGCGGCCGCTCAGGTTCCGCCACGGCGAATCTTTCAACGAGGCGCACGTTCATTCCAGTGGCAGGCTGAGGATAGAAATGGAGACACCCTGGAATACGCGATCTATTATCGACCACTAAACGAGACTACTTTTCGGTTGTTAAAGGACAAACTGCGAGATAATTTTTATACGATCGACGGAGCAACTTTGGCAGATGGCCGCTACGTCATCAAGATTATCGCGTCTGATGTGCCGGATAATCCGTTGGGCCAGGCGTTAACGGGCGAACGGTTAAGCGAGCCGGTGGACATTGATAACACGCCGCCGGCGCTGCGTGCGGTTGCGATGCCTCAAACAGGCGGTGGTAACCGAGTAGTCTTCGAAGTTGATGATGCGACGGGCAAAATAAAGCGAGGGGACTTCAGTCTTGATGGTGCCCCCTGGACCCCTTTGTTTCCGGATGATGGCATTGCTGACAGTGGACGCGAACGTTATTCTGTGGAGCTTCCGGCACTCGCTCCAGGTGAACATACCGTTAGCCTGCGGACGTTTGATGGCAGCGGCAATGTAGGTACACTTAGCGTTACCTTACGCCGTTAACGGCTGCACGATACCGTGCGAACTGGTGCGAAACGGTGCGAAGAGCTCCTGGATAGAGCCGTTGCTCGTCGCTTATTGAAGGCGGACGACGATATTGAATGCGTCAGCATTTCTGGCATCGTTCTTGCTCGGTTAAGGGCGGCGCATCTCTTACTCTCCCTCCCATGCGCGCTTGATAATGCATGAGGAGGATCGGGAATTCGATGTTCGACTTAAAACGAAAACTGGTGGCAGTGGCAATAGGCTGTTCTATCTCGGCAGGCGTTTTTGCGCAAAGGCGGGATGAACGGCCTCCTAAGCCGCCAAATACCGTGGTAGTTACCCCAAAGGGAGAAAAACCTCCGCCGAGCAACAACAACCGAGGCGACAAAAAACCGGAGGAGAAAAAGGGAAAACACTGAAGCAACTGCTCAACAGGTTGCGAAGTCAGCGGCGGAGACTAAGCCGTTGACGGCATTTGAATAACTGTAAAGCAAATCAAAAAAACCCGTGCAACTGAGAGTTGCGCGGGTTTTTCTTTGTCGCGGCCAGATGATGCAGACTCCTAACGGCGTTGCGCGCAATAGATATCCATGTCGCCATAACTGTCTCCGCGATCGCCCATCCAACAAATTTCTTTGCCGCCGGCGCGGATGGCAGGCAAGCCTGCAAAACAGTTCAAGCAGTTGATCGTGTCAAGGTAGATTGGAGTACCCCATGGATCGCGCTCGTTCTTACGCTCGGAGACATAGATATAGTTGATCGCGCCAGGAGCGAATGGATTGTCGGTCCCGGCAGCAAAGAACATCGTGTGTTCATTGGGCGTGAGCGCGGGCCCGTAGGCATTGCCGTCTGAGTTAATGGGAGGGTCAAGCAACACTCTCGGACCAAAGGGTTCAGCGGTCGAACTCCTTGTTGACTTGTAGATTTTGAAGACAAACTCTGGCGTCACTCCTGCGAAATAGGCCGTGAGCTCATCGTCGCTCACACTGATCGAACCCTCAAACAGAGGCGTGTTCACGCCTGGGCCGAGATTCACGACCTCACCCCAGCCGCCGTTGACGGCTCGGTGTGAAACCCAAAGGTCGGGCCACGGCGGGCTGTTTGGGCCGGGTCGATTCGAAGCGAAGTACAAAGCGAGACCGTCTAGCGAAATTGATGGGGTGATGTCGAAAAAAGGGCTGGAAATGGGTGGCGGAACTCGTTCGGGCGCGCCCCAGTCCTCCTGGGTCGATGGGCGTCGGCTCACGTAAATGTCTTGATCTCCTGGTCCGCCGAGGGCACCGGAACGGTCTGAGACGAAATACAATTCGAGACCGTCAGCCGAGAGGGAGGGCTTGCCCTCGAAGCCTGGTGTGTTGATTAGAGAGTTGAGATG
>DASWDX010000328.1:0-14818 GCA_036395055.1 Pyrinomonadaceae bacterium
CGGCGTTTAAAGGCTCAAGCGGAGGCACTCCGGCATGCTGAACAGGAGACACAATTGCTCGCGGAACTCGAATCAATTCGTGAGCGAGTGGAGTTAAACGAACAGTCCTGGCCTGAGAAGGAACTAACAATCAAGGCTCAGATCGCAGCTCTTCGCAAAGCTGAGACTATTCAGCTGAAGCGGCTCGAGAAGATAGAAGCGCGTTTGCACGGTCAGGAAGCAGCCAGTAAGCAAGTTAAGACAAAGACCAGTCGTGGTACAAAATCCAGGAAAGCAAACGCCAAGGTGACGGCGAACACCAAAGCAGATCAGCTGACTGAGAAACATCGCATTGCACTCTTAGAGGCGATTCTGAGCGCGACTGAACTCGATCTTGAGCAACACAGCACGAAGGAGCAGCAGCTTCATACCAGGATCCAGGCTCTGTTCGGACAGGAGATTGAACAAGTCCAGCGCATCGAGGAAGCGAAGGCACGTCTGCGCGCTCACGAAGCTGTGCTGCAAATGCGAGTAGACGACAAGCCGCGTTTGCTTGCGGAAACGGTGCCACCAGCGACGGAAGCGGTGGACATTCATGCCACAACTGAAACACAGACATTACCGCTGACCGTGGAAATTCATGGCGCGAATTTTGAAAATGGGGCGGAGAATCAATTTCAGGTTGAATCTGGTGAACCGAAGTTATCTGCCACCACCGAAGCAACTTCCACGGAGGTATTTGCGCCGCAGTCATCCATGAGTGACCTGCAGGAAAACGAATGGCCTGTCGACGCGATCGCAGACGATAGCACGGAACCCGAGGCTCCCGAGTTTGAGATAGAGCTCTCGGAGTTTGATTTTCAATCAGAACTGGCGAACTTCGAAGGAAACTCTTCGTCGTTTGTCGGGCAACCTGACGAACAGGTTGAGGCAAACTCCGTGGAAGAAATCGACTTAGTTAGTGACGATTGGGTTGCTTCACCGTTTGCTGAATCCTCCGAGATGCTTGCCTCGATCGAAGCGAACGATCTTGAGAAATCGATCGATCCCGTCGAGGCTGAAAAGAGTATCCAACCTTCCAGTGAAGCAATCCCGACTTCAGAGTTGGTTGAAGGGCTAACAAGCGGTGATGCGGCTAAACGTGCCGCCTCTCTCCATGAGCTCGCCGAGTTGGACGACGACTATGCCTTCGGATTAATTACAGATTTGTTTGATAACTCCTCGGCCGAAGTTAGAAACGAGGCGGCTCGTGCGCTCCACGAGTTTAAGCCGGATCACGCCGCTTCTTTCACACGCGCGCTTCGCGAGGGATCTACCGAGCGGCGCCGAAACATCGCAGCGGCGTTAAACGGCTCAGGCCTGGCAGCCGAAGCTATCCAAAATCTTCTCGGTGAAAGCCGAGAGAAGACCTACGATGCATTTTCACTTCTCTTTTTGATGGCTAAGGCTGGAGAGATACGCCCACTGCTGCTGACAATCGAGAAACACCCTGACGTTGCTGTGCGCTTGTCGGTGATCAGGCTGCTCACTTTCAGTAACCAGCCTGACATAATTCCGGCGTTTCGCAGCCTGGCGGTTAGAGCTTCGCTGCCAACGGAAGTCCGTTCGGCGGTTATGGAAGCGATTTACGAAATCAGCAGCAACGCTCGCGAAAACTCCCGCTCGGTTGCCTGAGCGATCTGATATTGTTTGGAAATAAGCTCGACCTTAGTCGCGTGCAGCATGCGCTGTATCACCGGAAGCGATTTGCCGACGTTGAGAAATAGTCTAACAGTTCGGTGAGAGATTTGAGAAAAATATCTGGACGCGTTGTTTCCAGTTTCCAGCTCGTCGGATAGGCGCTGCGGACTCCCACTGTCAACATGTTTGCGCGCTTGCCCATCTCGATGTCCTCAGGACTGTCGCCCACATAGCACGATTCTTCGCGCGAAGAGCCAAGCAATCGCATCGCCGTTTCCAAACCTTCCGGGTGGGGCTTCTTATTCTCCATCTGTTCGTTGCAGACTACGATTTCGAAAAAGTTCTCCAGTCCTAAATCACCTAATTCTCGAGCGACGCGGCACTCACTGCCGCTGCTTACGACTCCCAACCGGTAGCCCTTCTGCTTCAGCGCCCTGATTGTCTCTGACGCGCCCGCCACAGGTTCGGCGATCTGTTCGCCGTAATGTTGAATCCAAAGTTCGTCAGCCCTTTGCCATTTTTCTTGCGGCAACCCCATCGCTTCGTAGACTGAATACCAATTCGGTGAATAGACCTGGCAATAAACTTCATGATCAAAATCTACCCCAAGCGCGGCGAACGACTGCTCGAAAGCGGTCAGACCGAGTTGGGCGGAATCAACCAAAGTTCCATCCCAATCGAAAAGCAGCGTTTTAACTAATGCCGTCTTAGGATTCACGGTTTGCTGGTTCTCTTAGCACCGAAACTGCCGGCGCGTCTTGGTAGGCTTGCGTAGTCTAGTCGGCGATCGCCACGGTCAATTCGCGGAGCAGCGCCGATTGCGGTGCGTCGCCGGATGTCGCCTCTTCGCGATCAACGTGGCGGTAGAGGATGTCTCGCTGTTGCGGAATAAAACCCGCTTCGCGGATCAGGTAGCGCAACATTTGCTCGTCAGCTCGATTGTGAGCGCCGGCCGCCGAGACAACGTTTTCCTCGATCATGATCGAACCCATATCATTGGCGCCAAAGCGTAGCGCCACCTGGCCAAGTTTTAGTCCCTGCGTTAGCCATGACGACTGGAAGTTTTCGATATTGTCGAGAAACAGGCGCGAAACTGCCAAGATCTTCAAGTAGTCAACGCCGGTTGGCTCGTCCTTGATGCGTCGGCCGAGGGCAGTATTCTCGCGCTGGAATGTCCAGGGAATGAACGCAGTGAAGCCGGCGGTCTCGTCCTGAAGAGCACGCACGCGTTGTAAGTGCCTGACGCGATGGGCGACGTTATCGCCAATGCCAAACATCATTGTCGCGGTCGATCGCAGCCCTACTCGATGCACGGCCTTCATTACTGCCAGCCACTCATCGGTCGTGCATTTTGTGGAGACTCGCTTGCGCACTTCGTCATCGAGTATCTCGCCGCCGCCTCCAGGTAAACTGTAAAGACCAGCATCTTTCAACCTCGCCATGATCGTCTCGTAATCAAGACCCGAGATTAAATGGATGTTGTGAATCTCGGGCGGTGAAAAGCAATGGAGCTGGAACGCCGGGTATTTCGCGTGCAACGTTCGTAGCAAGTCCTCATACCACTCGATGCCAAAGTCTGGATGCAACCCGCCCTGCATCAGCACGCCTGTGCCGCCGAGTGCGATTGTTTCGTCGATCTTTTCGCAGATTTGGTCGATGGTGCGAACGTAAGTGTCAGGCGCACCCGGCCGGCGATAAAAAGCGCAGAAGGTGCAGACTACGTTACAGACATTTGTGTAATTGATATTGCGATCGATGATGTATGTGATCACATTGTCAGCATGTCTGCGTTGACGAATTTCGTCAGCGGCGGCGCCGATCCTCGCAATATCGTAAGATTCGAGCAGCGCGGTGCAATCATCGGCGGTGAGCCGCACGCCTGCGAGGGCTCTGTCCAAAATGCTTTGAATCTCACCTGGCATATTCTTTAGTTTATTGGTTACCTGAGCAATAAGCAAAATGAACAGGCACGAAAACTATTCCTGAGTGTGGTTACGACGTTATGAAGTCCAGCGGTCTGTGATTTTCGATCAAGCCGTGTTTTTCAGCTAACTCAAAATACAACCGCATGCCTCGCTCAAGGCTCTCGTCAACTTGGAAAGTTATGTTGTCAAACAGATATTTCCGAATCTCTTCTCTCGAAAGCGGCACATCATTTTCACACTCAGAGACTATTTTTTCTATCTGCTCGAGTCCCTCATCGCGAGCGCCGGCGAAGTTCACCGCGCTAATTGCCTCGACCGTGTCAGCGCGGGCCATCCACATTGCGAATACGAAACCTGTGTCCGTAAATTGCCGCCATAAACTCGCAAGATCGTAAACATGAAAATCATCGGTTGGCATCTTCATCGCGGGATCTCCGATCAGTAACGCCGCATCGTTGCGTTCCAGCATCACCTGGGCGTCCGGACTGAATGTGGCCCATTCCGGCTCGCGACCCAGAAACTCGCGGAAAATGATCTTCACGAGAGTTTGCGAAGTTCGGGATGAAGCATCGAGAGCGACGCTGCGGACACTCTTTAAATCCTTATTTTTACTAATCAGCAATACGCTGCGGACAGTGAAGTGCGAGCCGACGCAAACGCCTGGCACAACTTTGAGTTCCGGAATCCGTTGATACTCGATGATCGGAACAAGTGCACCTTCAACTTCTCCGCCCGCAAGTAGATCAGCACAACGCGCTGGCGCGGCGTCGGTCACCAGTCGCACATCGTTTCGTCGGGTTCCATATTGAAAGCTCCAGATCAGCGGTGCTGTGTTTAGATAACTTGACGCGGCCACCCGCGGACGGCTTTGATTATTAGCTGTGGAAATACGTCACTCCTTTGCAATTGCTTCCGCAGCGGTGATGCTAACGAAATCGTCGCTAACACCGCAAGGAGGTTCCTTTATCTTCTGATTGGCACGTTGACACCCTTCCAGAGTGACAATTACTATGCGGCCGACAACATCATTCAGCACGGCCGTCCGCGCGGACCGATAAGAGAGTGGCAATTAACTTGAGTTTTGTCGATGCAGATCTACGATGTTAGCGTTCCGCTTTCCGCGACCACACCTACGTATCCCGGTGATCCCGGCATTGAGATCAAACCGTGGCTGAAGCTAGCGGATGGCGATGTCGCTAATGTCTCACTCATAAACTTTGGCTTGCATTCAGGCACTCACGTTGATGCCCCGGCGCATTTCATCGCCGACGGAAGCAGAGTCGAATCGCTGCCGCTCGAAAACCTTATTGGCGAAGCGGAAGTTGTTGAAGTAGCGAATGACGTCCGGGCGATTGACGAAAGTTTCGTCGCCAGCAATTGTTTCCGCGGTTCTCAAAGAATTCTGTTCAAAACGCGTAACTCAGCATTTTGGAATAACAGTCGCAGTGAATTTCGCGAGGATTACACTTATATCGAACCTGGCGCTGCCAGACGACTAGTTGAATGGGGAATCAAACTAGTAGGCATAGATTATTTATCGGTCGAACAATTTCAGTCACAAAAGTTTGAGACCCACCACGCGTTATTATCCGCCGGCGTTGTTATCCTGGAAGGTCTCGACTTGCGCGCAGTTCCTGCCGGCGTTTATGAACTGATTTGTTTGCCGCTAAAAATTGCCGGAGGAAGTGGCGACGGTGCGCCTGCCCGCGTCATACTGCGCACCAGAGCGTAACCAAATGAAGAGGCGGATCACGTAGCTCCATGACCGAAGATTCCGATAATGACTACCGGAACCGCGTATTTCGCGTTGTTCGTTCGATCCCGCGTGGCCGCGTAATGACCTACGGCCAAATTGCCGAAATTCTCGGAGAGGGCTACACGCCGCGAACAGTTGGCTTTGTAATGCACAGCTCGAATGATAAGACTCCCTGGCATCGAGTCATCAATGCACAGGGTGGCTGTTCTACTCGCGGACTTGTTCTGCCGCACGATAAACAGCAACGAATGCTGGAAGCCGAAGGAGTCAGTTTTAATGAACGTGGCCGTTGTGAGTTGCAAAAATACCTTTGGATTCCAGCAGAACCGAAGGGCGAAAACAAACCGAAAGCAAAGAAAGTTTCACTATTCAAGAACTAGATTCTCGTTGCAAAGGAACCCACATGTACAGAGATCCCATCGACCAAAGAGCGCCCTATGCGGTTAGTCCGCCTCGTTATTCTGTTTCGCATCAAATGGTAACTACTGCGTTTGAATTGCCAAACTTCCGCATCACACAGAATCTTGGCGTTGTTCGCGGAATCGTAGTCCGCTCGCGAAACATCTTCGCGACCATCGGCGCGGGCTTGCAAATGATTGTTGGTGGGAATATCACTGTGTGGACAAGACTTTGCGAGGACACCCGCGCAGATGCTTTTGACATCATGATTCAGCATGCAACTGAAGTTGGAGCAAATGCGATCGTGGGGGCACGCTACGATGCCACGGAAGTTTCCGCCGGCGTTACGGAAGTGCTGGCCTATGGCACCGCCGTAATTGTCGAACGCGCAGATGGCGAAGCGAGTTATCGATCATGACTGCGGCCAAGATCACAGCCGCCCAACTTCGACGGATCCAGAAGGCGGTTACTACCGTTCCCTTCGCCAGACTTCTGGGTATCGAGCTTGACGAGGTTGGCAAAGGGACTGCGACTCTCGGTCTGAGCATTCGCAGAGAGCTGACGCAAAACCACGGTGTGGTTCACGGCGGAGCGATTGCTTCCTTGATCGACACAGCGACCGCCTTCGCCATAATCTCGATGCTTTCTCCTGTAGAAAAAGTTACTACCGTCGACCTCACAATTAGCTATCTACGGCCTTTAACCACTGGGCGGATGGCTGCCCGTGCCAAGGTTGTGCGGAGCGGCCAGCGGCTTTTTGTCGTTTCGGCTGATCTGTTTGATCAGGATGGAAACCTTGCGGCTACCGCACTTAGCACATACATCAAGCTATGAAGATGCAGCGCCAAAGTTCCCGCGTTTTAAGTAGACACTCCATGTTTATCTATGTAAAATAACTTTGGCCCTCCATGCGGACCCCAGTCGGTAATGCCCTCGCTCGAGACCACAGCTTGAACCAATTCCCTTGGTGAACTCCCCCCTATGTACTCCCTCTACCATTCCCTCCTGGCCCAGCATCCCAGGCAACTGATGCCGGTTCGATGTGCTGGGTCGACAATTGCACAACTTCATCGTTATTTCGAAGATGTTGTGCTCGAAAATAATCTCGGCGCTTTGGTGGTAGAGAGTTTACCCACGTCTGCCGAGAGACCGGCTCGGGATATCGTACGTGTCGAGGAACTCGATCAAGCGGCGAAGAATCTTTTCCTCTGGGTAAGTACCAGGGATTGCCTCTCGAGTATGATGCTCAGCCGCGGAAGGGAGAGCACGAAATCCGTCGTCTTCGAAAGAACCGATGAAAGTGACGGCTTCGAGCGGTTTGTTGTAATCGCAGACGCACGTTTCTCAGCTCTGCTGGCCTCGGTCCACAATGCCGGAGAAGAAGACACTTCGCGAGATATGGTAATTTGGACTTTCGAGCCTGACGTAGTTTACTCAGCCCTCGAATACTTAATGGCTCGCGTCACAGCCGAGCATCAGTTTCACTCGGACGCCTTTGCGAATGCTGTTCGAGCCTCGATGCCAAAAGCTACATCGCTGCAACTCACCCTGGGCGTAACGACAAAGCTGGCTCGGCTGTTACAGGAACAGGCGGAACGGGAAATTGCCGTCAACCGGCTCGCGACCGCGATTGGAAATTCGCTTGAACTGGACAGCGTTCTGCAAACTGCCGCGAACGAAGTCGGCCGTGCGCTTAACGTTCATTCTTGTGCGGTAAGAGTCGAGGGGGCGCTCGTTGGCCGACAGATGACTACTTATTACTTGCGGCCAGACGCCGCGAGTGAAGGCGAAGAATCATTGCAAATCGATGTGGATGCCATTAGCGGCCGCCTGGCGAATTCACCTCAGGCGTACGTCGTAGAAGGTGACAACTCCAAGTCGCCTACCGTGCTTGCTGATGCCGTGGTGCCTCTGATCAATCAGGGAAACTTCCTTGGCCTTTTATTAGTGCGCTCCGACGACATGTCGCGGGTCTGGGCCGACAACGAGTTGTTGCTGCTTCACACCGTCGCCGACCAGCTCGCCGTTGCCGTTAACCAGGCCCACCTTTTCGCTCAAATGCAGCAACAAGCGCTGACGGACAGTTTGACTGGCTGTTATAACCGTCGTTCATTTGAATTGCAGCTTGAGCGTGATCTCCACATGGCCACCCGCATGCGCCAGCCGCTTTCATTAATCATGCTGGACTTCGACAATTTCAAAGACATTAACGATCAGGCCGGGCACGAGACTGGTGACGTGGCTCTTCGCCTGTTGGCCGAAGCCTTGCGTTGTGAACTGCGAGCTGTCGACACCGCGGCGAGATTCGGCGGCGACGAGTTCGTGGTAATTCTGCCCCAGGCAACCACTGAAGGCGCCGTGATCGTGGCGGAGCGTTTGCGCAAACGCGTTGAGCAACTCGAGGTGCCGGGCTTTGGCCGTGTGACGTCTTCTTTTGGTGTCGCTACTTTTCCCACGCACGCCTCATCCCGAGATTCCCTGGTAGTGGCTGCGGATCGAGCCCTCTATGATTCCAAGAATGGCGGACGCAATCGAGTTAGCTTTGTTGATGTCGCCGGTTTTGAAACTACAGAGCTCAGCGGCGAGTTGATAGACGTGATGCAGCGACTTTAGTTGTATACCTCGGATTCAATTTCAGATGTCAAATTTCTGACCCACCTCCGTCGCTTTGCGGTCTTCAATCCCTCCTTGCAAATTGCTCCGCTCTCTTCTGGTGTCCTGACGAAAAATCGCGCATCATAATCCTTTGCCGTAAGCTCAAGGGTTCATTGCTTCGCGTTTTTTTTTGCATGGATGATCTACGAAAATTCGCGTGCTACTTTCTTCCCTACAGGGTGGAGCTCACGACTGGCATCATTTGCATTTTGGCGAGTGTGGTTTTCAATCTCTTCATTCCGCTGATCGTTGGCCAGGCAATTGATGCAAACTGGAATGAGGTAACCTGGTCCCGTCTCACAATCTCCGCGCTAAAAGTATTGGGGGCAAGCATTGTTGGCGGCAGCTTCCTTTTTATGCAACGCCGCATTCTGATTGGAATGTCGCGCAAGGTTGAGTATGACCTGCGCCGGGATTTCCACGCGCATCTCGTCGATCAGCCGCAGGTCTTTTTCCAGGAGCATCGCATCGGCGACTTGATGGCCCGGGCCACCAACGATCTGGCCGCAGTCAGGCAACTGGCCGGACCGATGATTATGTATTCGCTGCAGACGCTCTTCGTTGTTGTCATCGTTCTGCCGTTAATGTTTCTAATCAGTTGGCGCCTCACGCTACTGTTGTTCATAACCATGCCCCTGGTTTCGCTAACGGTGAAATTTTTCGGGCAACAGGTTCACGTTCGCTTTGAAAAAATCCAGGACTTCTTCTCGCAAATCACCGCTCGCGCGCAGGAAAACTTTACCGGCGTTCGCGTAGTGAGGGCATATGCCCAGGAAGGTGCTGAGATTGCCGCCTTCAACGAATTGAATCGTCAATACGCGGAAAGGAATTTGAGCCTTGTCAGAATAGATGCGTTGATGCGACCGCTGATGCAGTTCTTGATCGGAATGGGTTTCGTGCTGATCATTTGGGCGGGTGTGCCGGCTGCCATTCGCGGTGAAATTACCGTGGGACAGTTCACCGTGTTCAATATGTATCTCTTCCGTTTGATCTGGCCGTTGATAGCCCTTGGGTATGTAGTCAATCTCTACCAGCGCGGCTTGGCGAGCTTGAAACGTATGAACGCAATACTTGCCGTTGAGCCATCGATCGCCGATGACACAGACGTGAAAACACAACCTCCCATCAAGGGTGAGATTGAATTACGGAATCTTAGCTTTCGGTACCATCCAACCGATGAACCCGTGCTTCGCGGTATCAATCTTCGAGTCCGGGAAGGACAGACTGTGGCGTTCGTAGGGCGAACCGGCAGCGGGAAGTCCACTCTCATTAACGTCATCTCGCGCATCATTGAAGCACCGGCAGACACGGTTTTAGTTGACGGCGTTTCGGTTCGTGACTATCCGCTCGCGCAGCTGCGTTCGGGTATCGGTTATGTTCCCCAGGAGACTTTTCTATTTAGCGATGCACTGGCCGAAAACATCGCTTTTGGAGTGGAAAACGCTGAGCGACCGCAGATCGAGTGGGCCGCCGAAGTGGCTGGACTGACGGAAGACGTCAAGGGCTTTCCCGATGGCTTCGAAACACTGGTCGGCGAGCGAGGGCTCACACTTTCCGGCGGTCAAAAACAGCGCACGGCCATCGCGCGGGCCATCCTCCGCGAGCCAAAGATTCTGCTCCTTGACGATGCCTTGTCGTCCGTTGACACGTACACGGAGGAAAAGATCCTGGGAAAACTGCGCGGCGTTATGCGGGGCCGAACAAGTCTAATTGTTTCGCATCGCATTTCCACCGTCCGCGACGCCGACTTGATTTGCGTGCTCGACGAGGGACGCATCATCGAGCAGGGCACGCACCATGAGTTGCTCGCAACGGGCGGAGAGTATTCGGAGCTGTACGAACGGCAGTTGCTCGAAGAAGAGTTTGCGCTTACCTGATCATTTTTACGACCGGCGGAGGATCAAGACTTTGGAGAACGATCTGGACAAACGATATCAAACGCTGGTCGTCTTATGGTCCGCCTTATTGTTGAGCGTTGGAATGTATTTCCTATTCCTCACGTTCGCGGCGCCAAGGATTCATAACGAGCCTGCCAATCGCAGTTCGCTTTTGATTGTCGCCCTAATTACGCTGGGTCTCTTTCTCGTGATTGCCTCGTTTGCCGTAAAACAAAAGCTGCTCGAGAGGTCAGTTGAAAAGCAGGATGTTAGTTTAGTGCAGAAGGCTCTCGTGATCGCGTGCGCCATGTGCGAAGTTAGTGCGCTGCTCGGGTTTCTCGAACGTCTCATTATCGGCAATCGCGAGTACTACTGGCTGTTTCTGTTCGCCGCCGGCGGTATCGCCCTTCATTTCCCCGGCGCAGTCAATTGGAGTCCGCCAATTACAAGAAGCCCGGGGAGCTCGGTTAGGTAATAGATGTCGACAGCGGTAAAACAATTTCACGAAGAAGAAGCAATCGGCAAGACTTACGACTTTCAGGTTGCTCGCCGGCTACTGCGATACTTGAGTCCTTATCTTCGCCTGCTGATCCCGGCCTTGATGCTGACGTTCGCGCTCAATCTTTTGGGAATTCTGCAGCCGAAGTTTACCGAGTACGCGATCGACTGGTATATCCTGCCACGTAAGTCTTCAGGTCTTGAACTGCTGGTCGGGCTGTATGTCGCGGTACAATTCTTGCGGTTTCTATTCTCCTATCTGCAAGCATTGTTGCTCAACACGGTGGGCCAGCATGTGATGTTTGACATGCGTCGAGAGCTTTATGACAAGCTGCAACACCAGGAAGTGGCTTACTATGATCGCAATCCTGTCGGCCGCATCATGACGCGACTCACCAGCGACGTCGACTCGCTCAATGAACTGTTCACGGCCGGAATTACGGACTTGCTCGGCGACCTCGTTATGATCTTCGCCATCGTCGGCGTGATGTTGTGGATGGACGTGCGTCTCACTCTTGTTACTTTGCTGACCGTTCCCATGTTGTTTGCCGCTACGACCTGGTTTCGCAAGGGTGCGCGCCGAGGTTACGACATGGTGCGCACTCGCATAGCGCGCATTAACGCCTTCCTTCAGGAACATTTTGCTGGCGCACAAACAGTCCAGATCTTTAATGCCGAGGGGAAATCGATCTGCAAGTTCGACGAGATCAATGCGGACTACCGGAAAGCAAACATCGACACCATCTTCTACTATGCTGTCTTCTTCCCGCTGGTCGACTTCATCGGTGCGGTGGGCATCGCTCTAATTATCTGGTATGGCGGCTATCGGGTGATGCAAAACACGGCCGGCCACACCGTGCTCACCCTGGGCGCGCTGGTGGCGTTTATTCAGTATTCGAGTTTCCTTTTCCAGCCGATTCGCGACATTTCTGATAAGTACAACGTACTTCAGGCTGCGGTCGTCGCCTCGCATCGTATTTTCAAGACGCTCGATCTTCCCGTCGCCATTATCTCGCCGGCCAAACCCGCAAAGTCTGGCCGTGCGGTGGGTCATATTGAATTTGAGAACGTTTGGTTTGCTTACAAAGATGAAGACTGGATTCTCAAAGACGTTTCCTTCAAGGTCGAGCCCGGACAGTCGATTGCACTCGTCGGTCACACTGGCTCCGGCAAGTCGACTATCACAAATCTGCTCATGCGGTTCTACGATGTACAGCGCGGTCGCATCCTGTTAGACGGCGTCGACCTGCGCGAGTGGGAGCTGCAATCGCTGCGGGAAAATTTCGCCGTCGTCCTACAGGAAATATTTCTTTTCAGCGGAACAATAGAAGGCAACATTCGTCTGGGGCGGGCCGACATTACGGAAGAGCGCGTCAAATGGGCGGCCCAGGAAGTTAGTGCTGAACCTTTCATAAACCGTTTGCGCAGCGGCTATCAGGCCGAAGTCAAGGAGCGCGGCGCTGGTCTTTCAGTTGGACAGAAACAGTTGATCTCTTTTGCGCGCTCGCTGGCGTTTGATCCCGCGATTCTGATTTTGGATGAGGCGACCAGTTCTATCGATACCGAAACTGAGCAACTGATTCAACAGGCTATTGAACGCGTGATGCGTAATCGCACTTCCATAGTGGTGGCTCATCGACTTTCAACTATTCAGCGTGCCGACCAAATCATCGTCCTCCATCACGGCGAGATTCGCGAACAAGGCACTCATCAAGAGTTGCTCGCGCACCACGGTCTTTACTGGAAGCTTTACAAACTGCAATATGCCGACGGGGCCAGGCCGGAACTGCGTCCTTCGGATTCTGACGAAGAGAGCACTGAGCCCGCGAGCCAGGTGCAGTTTAGCGAGTAGCGTTTGTGTTCAGAGTCCAGGCTTTAGCTCGTGATCCCCCAGTTGAATTCCGTACGGGCAACAAACTGAAGGTTGAACTCTAAGCAGCTAAATGTGAGCCGGAGAATGCCTATGAGATCAAAAACGCGGTCATGCTTCCTCGTCCTATCGCTATTCCTTCTTGCGCCGATCCTTTTCCCTGGAAAAGCTGAAATGAAAACCCCACTTACAACCAACCTGCATTTTTCTATCTCCTTCCCGGAGCTGAGCAGTCGCGAGCCCATCGATGGCAGGGTTCTGCTGCTAGTTTCCACTGACGAATCCAAAGAGCCGCGCTTTCAGATCAACGAAGACCTGAATACGCAACAGGTGTTCGGCATTGACGTTAACGGGTTGAAGCCCGGCCAGGAAGGAATGGTTGACGCGAGCGCTTTTGGTTATCCCCTACGCTCTTTATCCGATTTGAAGCCGGGAAACTATTGGGTACAGGCACTGCTTCATCGCTATGAGACCTTCAAACGTGCCGATGGCCACACTGTTAAGCTGCCAATGGATCGCGGCGAAGGTCAACAATGGAATAGCGCGCCGGGCAATCTTTACAGCACGCCGCAAAAGTTCGCGGTGCATGCAGACGACGGTCGCAATATCAAAATCACGCTGGACAAAGTCATTCCGCCGATTGAGTCGCCAAAAGATACGAAGTACATCAAGCACGTTAAACTGCAGAGTAAATTGCTATCCAGGTTTTGGGGTCGGCCAATGTATCTTGGCGCCAATGTTCTTCTGCCCGAAGGTTTTGATAGTCACCCGAACGCCCATTATCCGCTGGTAATTTTTCACGGCCACTTCCCTGCTGACTTTGGCGGCTTTCGCGAGACGCCTCCCGATCCGAATCTGAAGCCGGACTACAGCGAACGCTTCCATCTCGCCGGCTATAACAAGATTCAGCAGGAGTATGCCTACAAGTTTTACAAAGACTGGATCGGGCCAAACTTTCCGCGGATGATCATCATCGAGATCCAGCACGCGAATCCTTACTACGACGACTCGTATGCCGTGAACTCCGCAAACCTCGGCCCTTATGGCGACGCGATCACTTATGAGCTGGTGCCGTTTATTGAGAAACAGTTTCGCGGCATCGGCAAGGGGTGGGCGCGCTTCATGTATGGCGGTTCGACTGGCGGTTGGGAAGCGCTTGCGGTGCAGATTTTTTACCCTGATGAGTACAACGGCGCGTGGGGGGCCTGTCCAGATCCGATAGATTTTCGTGCGTACACCGTCGTCAATCTCTATGAACACGAGAACGCCTACAAAGCCGAGGCTACGTGGAAACAGACTCCACGCCCCGGCAAGCGAAACTATCTCGGCGAATTGGCAGCGACGCTTGAGGAAATGAATTACATGGAGCTTGCGTTGGGAACGAACAGCCGCTCAGGAGGTCAGTTCGATATCTGGCAGGCCGTCTATTCACCAGTCGGTAAAGATGGTTACCCCAAACCGATCTGGGACAAAATGACCGGCCGAATTGATCGATCAGTAGCGGGATACTGGCGCGAGCACTACGACCTCGGTCACATCCTGCATCGCGACTGGGAAAAGCTTGGACCAAAACTCGAAGGCAAGCTCCATATCTACGTTGGCGAGGCCGACAACTATTATCTCAACAATGCCGTCTACCTGGTCGATGAGTTTCTCAAGAGCACAAAGAACCCTTCCTATGGCGGCGAAGTAGACTACGAGCCGCGCGTCGAACATTGTTGGAACGGTGACCACAGTTTGCCTAATGCAATTGCGCGTCTTCGTTATCATCAGTTTTACGCGCCAAAGATTGTCGACCGTATCTTGAAAAGCGCGCCTAAGAGCGCGGACCTGACGAGCTGGCGCTACTAAGGGCGGTGTCTTCAGTACCGCCTGCAGTAGCGGGCGGGTCCAACTCCTGTCCGCGGCTTCGCCGCTTGATGTGCGGAAGGTCTGTGACTGTCTATGACCCTCCGCAATGCTTCCAACGGAGCTCGGGGCTATGCCCCGGTGTTGGGGCGCAGCCCCTGAGATTCCGAGAGAGGCAGGAACGGTGGGGCATAGCCGCCACCGCACATCAGAGGGCGAAGCCCAGGATGGTGCTTCTACACGAGTCGGAAGAAGGGTTCAGCGTCTCATGTCCGGGGCTGCCAGCTTGTTGGTCGCAAGGGGCGACAGAGGAAGAAGCGCTCCAGAATAT
>DASWDX010000329.1:0-4175 GCA_036395055.1 Pyrinomonadaceae bacterium
GATGTCGATGATCAGATAAGAACCGGGAATGCTCTCCAGGCGAACGTCCAACTGGTTGTTGGCCGCAAGAGTGACCGTGCGATCCACGCCGGCGACGTCCTGATTGAGATCATTTGGCGCCAGAACCGGAGCTCCATTTACCTTTACAGTAGCGCTGGATATCCGGTTCGAACCGTCAGGCTCGCCGTTTTGTATGTGCAACGTATATGGGGATGTCGCTCCAGCGGGCAACGCAAACTGTTCCACGTATTGATTGGGCGATCCCGTGGTGCGAACAAAACGGCGCGGGCCGAAGACAGTCAGACCGTTGCCGGATTGCGCGGGCCAAACCGCGCCAATGACCTTGCCGCCGTTTAGCGTCAGACTGTTTGCAATTATCTGTCCGCGAACCTGACTTGTTCCCTTCAAAATAACGATACCGTTATAGGCTCGCACCAATCCTGAAACCTGACTGCTGCCATTGATATTCAGTAGCGATCCCAAAACGTTCAAGCGCACGTCGGCCGGAGATGTATAGCTGCCCAATACCACGGCACCGCTATTCACGGTTAGGTTTTGCGATACATTAATCGTGACCAGGCCAGTAGCTCGCAGCCTGGCGCCGGCGTCGAGATTCAAAGTGTTGGAAAAGTTGTAAGTGCCCGCGGTGAGGTTTAGTTGACTATTACCATTGACCGTGAAGGTTCCGTAGTTGCCAGGCGGCACATCGAGCGCAAGGTGAGAACCTGTCACGTTCAGGTCGCGCACCGTTTGCCAGTTTCCGATTCCAGGCACATCCGACTGGGAATGTACGTTCGCAGTGCGCGTTGCTGTCGGCCCGGGTATTGAGACTGGAAAATCAGACGGGAGCGTTATCGCGTCAACCTGATTATGAATACGTCCCGGCAGGTTGACGCCGCCAGCCAGGCTCACCGTGTGGTTTGCAGGCGCCGTTGCGCCACCATCACTAACAGTTCCGCCATATTGCGCACCGCTACTGAGTTGAATTGTCGGAGTCCCCGGCAAGTACAAATCCGAAGTGAGTTCGATGCCGCCATTGATCGTAAACGACTCGCCCAGGAGCACGCGCAACGTGCCTTCGATGCGTCCACTAATGAAGTTTGGTTTGTGGCGCAAGACCACCGCATCCGTTATGGTCGCCGGTGAAACATCGCTGCCGGCGGATATTGCGGAGAACACCTCGCTCCAGCCGTTAGCCCTCGCCTGAACAAACTGGGAAGAGAATTCGGCATCCTTGTTCTTCGCAGCCTGCTTTTCCACTGGCAGCACAAGCGATCCAGATGGCGCGCCGACAACAATTCGCGGGACGAGTTGCAGAAGCAGGGCATAAGTAAGGAGTAGTGAGAGTAGCTGACTAGCAAACGCTCTCCATCTCAAACTGGCTGCAGCGAGTTGTGCTTGTGTTGGACGCGAAAAGATCGCGCAAAGGCTAACGGAATAGTCAGGGAGAAACATGAACCGCTCCTTTATTGAGGTGGCAGGACCTTCAGGTCCTCAGGCTGTGAATGCGAAGCGGTTCAGCCTATGGGTAGTAAACTATTCGGTCTATCGAATGATAAAAACTGAATTCTGCGTCGGGTGGATTACGTCCGAAAGACCGCAGATCTATTTGAGAAAACTTATGCGCTAACTGGGAGTCTCTGGGATTAGCATCCTCTCCGTGCAATCTCGGTGCTCTCTGTGTCTCCGTGGTGACTGCTTGTTAGGCGTTTATTCACCACAAAGTCACAGAGAGCACGGAGGTTGCACAGAGAAAGCCAAATCAAGACTCTACCGGCAAAAAGGGTGTGGTATCTAAATAGCGGTGCCGCACGTAACGACAGATCTTTCGGAGGGTGTGGCGGACTCTATGCCACATCAAAGTGGTTGTCAATAAAAGTTTTCTTCCATGATTTACAAGTGTGCCAACCAAAGTTTCGTTTGTGGTTAATTACTGGACAGTAAAGTTTCTTCGATACCAGCATGTCTTGAGAACCGAAGATTTTCTAAAGAAGATCATTTACCCGGATACTAATTTCGTGCTGCACTGGCAACACGCTTTCCGAATATCTCATAATGCAGGGTCGTACCAGCGGGCTCGGCAGTACATTAGAGAGGTGTCGGATCGAGTTCACGACCGGTATAAGTGTAACGGCGTGTTGGTGAACCACTGGTTAGATTTCCGAAGGATTCGTAGATCAGCTCAACTAGTCGGGATTCTGGCTATTTGGTTCAGACGAACGACCAAGGCCCTTCAAACGGGCGATCACTCCAAATGACCCTTCAACAATTGAAGCAGGGAATCTTTGCCGCTTTGGTGCTCGCCTTTATCACTTCTATCCCACAGTTTTATCTGATCTACGAACGCGGTTTTAGTTGGAACGGGGGGTATGCCAATATCGATATGGATGAGTTTGGCTACTCGGCGTATCTCAATGCTCTAATCGACGGGCGACCGCGCCGGAACGATCCGTATACGGGAAGGGACAATGGTCAGGTTGAGACGTTTACTTCGATTCAGTTCGTACCAGGTTATGCATTAGCGATGCCCGCGCGGTTGTTTCATCTATCCGCTTCCACAATATTCATCCTCTTGCTTCCGCTGGCGACGATAGCTGCGGCACTTGCGGTATTTGCATTGCTAGTTGAATTGACAGGAAACGTCCAGCTCGCTGCGATTGGCAGCCTTGGCGTTTTTTGTTTGGGCACAGCAGCGGGGGTCAATCCCTTGAATCTATTCTCAGGCACTCAGAATTACGATGTTTTCCCCTTCCTTCGTCGTTACGTGCCGGCCTTTCCGCTTCCGGTCTTTTTTCTTATGTGCCTGTTCGTATGGCGCAGCTTAACGAAACATGTTTTGTGGGCTCTTCTCGCGGCACTCTGTTTCGTGCTCCTTGTCTATTCTTATTTCTTTCTGTGGACAGCCGCCGCTGCCTGGCTTTGCACCATTCTTCTGCTATGGCTCGTTTGTCGATGGGCAGATCGCAAAAAAGTATGGAAAATTTCGGCGATCCTCTTTAGCGCCGGAGCCGTGTCACTGCTTCCTTATGTCTGGATGTTAATGCACCGCATCGCGTCCCTGGATCAAAGGCAAGTGCTGGAAAAAACACGATTGCCCGACCTATTCCGGGGACCTGAGATTTATGGCACGTTGATCTTAGTCGCCCTGGTTTACCAGGCAAGGAAAGGGATTCTCTCTCTGCGCGATCCAAAGACGCTCTTCATGATTTCTTTCGTAATGATGCCCCTCATTGTATTCAATCAGCAGATCTTGACAGGGCGTTCTCTGCAGCCATTTCACTATGAATATTTCATAGCTAACTACTCTGTAGTCTTAGCTGCGTTTGTTGCCCTCGCAACGTGGCGCAAGATGCCGCAGCGATTTCCGAGGCTCCTGGCGTTAGGCTCTGTAGTAATAGGACTTCTGATTGGCCTGCGGATAACGCAAATAAGTATCTATAATAGTCTCCGATTTGATGAGGGGCGAGCAGTGGCCCTTGATCTCAAACAATCTGCGCAGTCTGGAGTCGCCTTCGGGTCCAACTCACTTCTCATGAGTACTTTCCCGACCACGACGGCCAATCCCGTTTTGTGGGCCGGTCATCTCGCGCCGTTCTCAAGTCTTGAACCAGCGACATTGAGAAGGCGACTCCATCAATGGGCGTATTATCGGGGACTCAGTGAAAAAGATTTTTCCTCGATGTTGCGTGTTAGTTTTGCCGAACGCATACAGATTTTCGGAGGCGAACGAGCGGACCCGGCACTCAGTTCCCATCCCAGACCAATAACGGACGAAGAGATTAGTCAGGCAGCGCGGGAATACCGCTCGCTTGCCGATTCGTTTGATGAACAGACAGCCCGCGATCCAGTTCTGTCCTACGCCATCGTCTACACAAGTGATGATCTTACCAACCTTGATCACTGGTACGAGCGCGATGAGGGCAGGAGATTCGGGGAGCTAATTCTCTATCGCGTCAAGCTTCGCAGTCCAACCCAATGATACCCTAAGCATACGAACTCACAATTCCAGGATGAGGCAGATCTGGCAGCGCAAAAACCTGGCTGTGTGTGATCCGCAGCAAGGCCGATTCATCAGCGAGGATTCGATCGGTTTCGGCACAGGTGATATACACTTGCCCTGGCTGTGGTTACCGGGGTTCAGCTCTGTGGCGGCCAACATTATGCCAATCTCCTCA
>DASWDX010000330.1:0-25096 GCA_036395055.1 Pyrinomonadaceae bacterium
GAGGCCACGGTGCAAAGCGCGGCTTACTCCCGAGCTATTGGCAAGATCAATCCAGCCATTGACGTCATTGAGCGCGCCTGTCCGTTGTTTGTTCCGTTGGCCGAAGAAGGTTGGGCAGAGACCGACGTGGCCCGAGCTGTGGCCGAACAATACTTGAATGATCTGAGGACGGAAGATGTCGGCGCCCTGGTGCTTGGCTGTACCCACTATCCGATTTTGCGCGAGATGATTAGCGACGTTATTGGAAGTGAAGTCCCGCTTATTGATTCGGGAGAGGCTGCCGCGCGCGAGGTGCAAGCGCTGTTGCAGTCCAGCCGGTTGTTGTCTCCCGAAAAGTTCGACGAAGGACAGCATATACAGGAACGCCGGCTGTGTGATGATCTGGACCATTTCTATGTTACAGATGCGGCGGAGCGTTTCGCAAAAGTCGCTGAGCGATTTTTGGGAACGGCGCCCTCGGTATTGGAAGCCGTAGAAGTTTGGGGACACGATGAGCTTAGAACGCACTGACGGTCGCGCTTTTAATGAGCTACGTCCGGTGAAAATAACTCCTGGCTATCTTCCTTATGCTGAGGGTTCGGTTCTCATAGAGATGGGCCAAACGCGTGTGGTATGTGCGGCTTCGGTAGATGAGCGCGTGCCCCAGTTTCTCCGCAACAGCGGGCAGGGTTGGATCACGGCTGAGTATTCGATGCTGCCCCGCGCTACCCAACAAAGGACGCCGCGAGAGATTAGACGTGGTGGACCATCAGGTCGAACCCACGAGATTCAACGACTGATCGGCCGGAGTCTGCGAGCGGCGGCGGATATGAAGGTCCTCGGCGAGCGCACCATAACACTGGACTGCGATGTACTCCAGGCAGATGGCGGTACCCGCACGGCAGCGATTACGGGCGCTTACGTTGCCTTTGCTGTAGCGGCTAGCCGCCTGCTCAAGACAGGCAAAATCCAACGAAGTATTGTCACCAACGAAGTGGCGGCGATCAGTGTAGGCATTTTGGAAGATACGCCACTCCTTGACCTAAAGTATGATGAGGACTCCAGGGCGGAAGTAGACATGAATGTGGTTTGCACGGGCAATGGTCGTTTCATCGAAGTGCAGGGCACCGCGGAGCGCGAGCCTTTCACCCGCGATCAAATGGAAAGCTTACTGGGTTTGGCAGCGCAGGGAATTCAGTCGTTGGTGGCGATTCAAAGGGCAGCAATCGCCGGGGCCAGTGCTTAGCTTTTAAGTGTCTCGACCCTGTCGGCTTTGCCTGGTTGATTCGCAGGCCCACGGGCATTACCTTCGGCGTCGGGTGCGCCCGCTTGCAGACAACGAGTCCTGTGGCAAAACGCATCGAACCGTTTCAAACAAAGCGGAAAACTGTTATTGATGCACGCCAAACTAAACCATCGTTCATAAACCCAACGAATCTCGAGGAGTTGAGCTAATAAGATGAAGTACCTGATAGTGGTTCTTATGCTGATAACCGGAACGTGTTCCCTGGCCGCGGCGCAAGAGCCCTTTACCAGCGATCAGATTGATTACATGATCGAGTTACCGTCGACCCAGTGGCGCGTGATCTCTGAACCCGACGCCGCTCATGAACATGCTGAATTCGTCTATGGAGATCGACTGGAAGGTTACCTGCAAATTCGCAAGGAGGTGGTTGACGCCGGCACTACGCCTTCGGATCTGGCTCGTCGCGACATGGATCAAAAGCTGCGATTTCTCCCTGGTTTTGTGGAAGGAAAAGAGGAATCGTTTAAGGGTCGTTTGAGTGGAGCGACTGTATCCTATGAGTTCATCAAAACTGCCAAGCCGATGATGGGGCGCATCTATTATCTCCAGGGCGATAGCCGCACCATATACGCTTTGCGCTTCACTGGCTTGCGCGACAAGCTCGCGCGTATTCGCAATCAAACAGATCTAATCGCCCGCAGTTTTAAACTTAAGTAGTTTTTCATTGCCACCAAGCAGCATCCGTTGGCCGCCACGCTAAAAGCCTGGCGGCCAAAAGAGTTTTGCTTTATCGCAGATTTCCAAAGTGCTTCGCCTAACAACAGTTTGCGTTACAATCAAGAATATGAGACCCGCGCTTGCTCCCGGCTTATCGATAAAAAAATCTGCCATCGATGGCAAAGGCTGTTTCTCAGTTAATCACTTCCGGGCCCGGCGGAAAATAGCCGAGTACACGGGCGAGAGGATCACAAATGCCGAGGCCAATCGCAGGGCCAATCGGCGGAAGTTGCGCATCTGCGCAATCAATGATCGCTGGAGCCTGGACGGCAGCCGTGGAGGAAACGGTACGCACTACATAAATCATTCATGCGAACCGAACGCCTACATGAAGATTCTTTACGGACACATCCTCTTCATCGCCCTGCGCGACATCTGGCCCGGCGAGGAAATCACAATCGACTACGAATCAACGCTTCACTCCAACAAAAAAAGGTGCATCTGTGGTGCACCATCCTGCCGCGGAACCATCAATAAAACGCAATGGTAAACAGGGGAAGAAGGGAAAAGGAAAAAGCGCCACGCGGTAGCCAGGAGTCCCTCTCGTCGCATCATGTTCGCTTTACTGTTCCCCCAATTCCCCTGTTCCCCTTTTTCTTAAAGCCGCGGTAACGTAAAGCTAAATCTGGACCCGCGCCCCACTTCTGAGTCGAGAGCTACTGTCCCGCCGTGCTGTTCAACCACTTCCCGAACAAAAGATAAGCCGAGTCCGGTAGACTCTTCATCCTTCTCCTGCCCTTCCCGCACCACGCGGTAAAACTTTTCCCAAACGCGATCCCTGGCTTCAGCAGGAATCCCGTAGCCCCGGTCCTCAACGCAAAGCCTGACGGCTTCAGCTTCGAGCGCCGTCGATACTGTCACCGTTGTACGTTCCGGACTGTACTTGATGGCATTAGTAACGAGGTTCCTGACTGCCTGTGTGATCATGCTCTTATCAGCCGCAACCGGCGGAAGTCTCTGCGTGGGTTGTTCGACCAAACGGATTCGCCTTTTCTTTGCGACCGATTGGAGACTGGCAATTGTCTCTTTCACCACTTCGTCCAGCCGCAGAGGAATCTTCAACACTTCCTGCCGGTCTTTTCTTTGCAGTTGCGTGACTGCCAAAAACGTATTAACCATGCGCGATAACCGCTGGGATTCGTTCGCGATGATTGTGACAAACTCCTTTGCCTGTTCCGGAAGCCCATCGTCGGCGGTGAGCAATTCTGCGAACCCGTTTATGCTGGTGAGGGGGGTACGCAATTCATGCGACATTAAGGAAATCATGTCGCTCTTCAGTTGCTCATACTCTTTTAGGAGCGTCAGGTTCTTGAGGACGAACGCCAGACAGAGCGGTTGTGAGGCGGCGATTTGGGTACCAGTTTGGCCAGTGATCGAGTTGAAACCTTCTTTCGGCGACGCCGCTCTTGAACTGTCAAGTACAAGCGAGATGCGCAACCCATAGGTCGTATTTTGGTCGGGAAAGTGAAGCTCACGTTCGTAGGCTTCGCCAGTTTGCAAAACTCTTCGTACGGCTATAGCCGGTTCGTCGAAAACATCGGTACGAAAACTATCTAAGAGATCGAAAAAGCCCAGGTTGCATATTCCCTGGTGCGTGAGCCCGGCCATCTCTCCCAGCGCTGAGTTTGCGTAGGCAATCCTGCCGTCCAGATAAGCGAGCGCTATTCCATCACCAAATTCTGCAAGGGCGTTCACGCTTACACTTTGTTCCAACATGGCTCCGTTAAGGACATACAGCGACTGAAGCCTTTGCTCCGACTCACGTGCCGAGAAGAAAGCTAGCGAACTGCGTTTGCCGATGGCTTTGTGAGCTTCTTCGCGTTGTAGATTGCGAGCCAACTGGCTTCCGACCGCCAGCAACAATGCTCGGTCGTCCTCACCAAACTCCCTGGTAACGCGGATCAGCAACGCACCAACAGTCCGGTCTTCGTGTCGCAAGGGCAGGGCAATATTTGCAGCGGAATCATCTGATTCAGATGGTTTCACAATAATCTCGCCTGTTGCCATCGCTCGTTCACACAAACTGACACCAACGCGCCACGTGGAATTTCTGCTCGCATCAACGAGGCCGCTCTGGGCTGCGCGCAGACGGGCCGACGAAACTAAACGGCCATCACCGTCTCGACGGAACACTATTGCCTCGCTTGGTGATATTACGGTGTCCAGGAGTTTCAAACCGCTGAGCAAGCGGTGTTCAGCGTCGTCAGCAAGGGATTCAAATTTCCCTGACGCTGCGATTAGCTTTTCAGTCAATTCAATATCGCGCTCGCGTAGTCGTTTGATTTGCACCGCAACCGCAGACATTGAAGCCGCCAGGACTATCGGAGTGAAAAGAATATCGACCAGGAAATGCCAGGAGGCAAAAAGACTCACGGCAGCGAGAGCGAGAAATCCCCCACCCAGGTAAGGGAACGCGCGGCGTGCTCCAAACCTGCCGATGTAAACGGCTACTGCGAGAGATACTAAAAATATTAATGCTGCGCCAACGGGCACATTCGGAACAACAAGCAGGCTCGCCCTATCCTTGGGGACAATGACCAGAACATTCTGAAGAGCCATCAGGAGTCCGGCAAAATACAAAGCAAGGCTGAGCGAGCCAGCCACCGAAGCGACAAGCGCATAACTTAATATTGATCTGAAGAACGAAGAACGTGCCAAGGTTACGATGGTTTATTGGGAAATCCGAGAGGTTGGTGCTGATGGGCTTTTGTTGGAACCACAAAAGCTGTGAGGATTATACACTGGCAGGCTTTGTTTATTCCACTGGAAAAGCCGAAGAATCTGGGGGTTTTGTAATGCGTTGCAGAAAAACTAACCAGTCAGTGACCTTAGTGCGGCCAGCAGTTCGGGTTCGTCATTATCATCTACGGTTCTAAGATCGAGCAGAACCTGACCATCGCCGATCCGGGCAATCACTGGAGGTGAGAAGATCCTTAGTTTTCGTTCAATCTCATCGGCATTTAGACTTTCATGTTTGAGCGCAATAAGGGCAGTTGACGGATGGACGTTCGGGCCCGAACCGCCCCCGATGGCGGAATGCCCCGTGATGATAGTGGTCGTTAATGCATTTGAGTCAGTGCTTTTGGCGAGTTTAGCTATGAAGTTCTTTGCTCGGCCTTCGATTGCGTCTGTCGCCAGCGTCAGCATTCGCAGCGCGGGTATCTCATCGATGGCACCGCGTCGATGTGCTTCGAGTGTGGCTTCGAGCGCCGCTAAACATAACTTGTCTACGCGCAGGGCGCGATAGAGTGAGTGCCTACGAAGACGATCGACAATTTCGCGTCGTCCAACGATCAGTCCTGACTGAGTTGCGCCTAATAGTTTATCGCCACTGAAAGAAACTACGTCAGCTCCGGCGGCAACCGAATCGCTGATGATGGGCTCATCGCTCAAGCCGTATTCGCTTAAATCGTTGAGCACGCCCGAACCGGCATCTTCGTACAAAAGTAGCCCGGACTCGTGCGCGAGTGACGCGAGTTTAGAGAGCTCTGGTGAATGGGTGAAACCAATAATGCGGTAGTTTGAAGGATGGACCTTCATGATGAGACGTGTATTACCGTTTATCGCCAACCGGTAATCATCGAGGCGCGTGCGGTTGGTTGATCCGACTTCTACCATGTGGGTGCCGGAATTGGACATAACATCAGGCACACGAAAATCACCGCCGATTTCCACCAACTCACCACGCGATATTATGGTCTCCCCGTCGCGCGCCAGCACCGTCAGAATCAATAATGAGGCCGAAGCACAATTGTTGACTACCAGAGCCGCCTCAGCCCCTGTTAGTTGGGTTAAGAGCGCTTCTACTTGTCCCCCCCGCCTACCACGCGAGCCGGTTGTGGGATCGTACTCGAGGGTGCAGTATCCAGCAGCTTCCTCTGTAATTGACTTGCGAGCGGCTTCCGACAAAGGGGCACGCCCCAGGTTGGTATGAAGAATTACGCCGGTAGCATTGATGACGCGACGAAGCATGGAAAGCGCATCGCGCCGGCAAAGTGATTGGATTTTTTGCACTGCCTCAATTAGCAACGCCTCCTTCGTCTTTTCCGGCAGACCCTCCGACCGAATTTCTCTACGCATCTCGTCAGTAACTTCTCGAGCAATTGCCGTGAGTCGCGGCAGACCCACAGAGCTTCGCAGTTGCGCTACTGCTTCATTGCGAAGTAGCTGATCGACCGAGGGAATCGCGCGCAATGTAAGATCTTTGGAAGCTGCAGGATTTGACATAGTGTCTAAATAAATTCGTCTGTCTTCGTAGCATAGCTGCTCATCACGAACTGAGCAAACTGCCTTTTTTGTGTAGGAGCAGAAAATTAACTCCTACCTACTTAGTTGTTGACATAGAGGTTTTGAAACCCCTAGACTCGCGTTAGCTCCGTCGCGAGACTCATTGCGACCGTCCCGCCCCGCCTGTGTAAGGAGAGCCAGCCTTATGTCTAAAAGCAATAACAGATTTAGTCGATCACAATTGAGAGCAAAGAACAAAGCCAAGTTTACTATCGGGCCCTCTGAGCCAACGGTGGACGACCAGTTGTCCCGACTCGAAGAAGACATTCGCCGACTAAAAATTGAATTTGATGTGTTTTTCAACGGGGCTTCAAAGAAACCACCCTACGATACAAAGGGCCGGGTTGACACAATGATGAAGCGGTTGGGCGATGATCGCACTCTCAGTTATGCGCAGCGCTATCGTTACAACTCACTAGCCTCGCGCTACAATGCATTTCGTGACCTTTGGAGGCGCACGATGCGGGGTCGAGAAGAGGGTCGCGATCCGGCGGCCACAGCGCGCGCCAGTGCAAAGGAGCAAGCAGTGGCGGAGTTCAAGCGAGCCGACTTCGTTTGCGACGATGCTCATAAAGACGTAGAGTTAGTGAAGAACTTGTATAGCGCTTTGGTAGAGGCAAAAAAAGTCTGCAGTGAGTCGGTGGAAGATTTTTCCTTTCCCCGGTTTCATCGACTGATTGCGTCGCGGGCCGACAGCCTCAAGGAACGGCTAGGTTGCGACCGAGTGTCCTTTTCCATAGACGTGGAGGGCGGGCACGTCAGTTTCAGAGCCAAGGGCGAGAGAGCTTAGGCTTCGGTAACCATCTCTGAAAACAAAAAAAGGCAACCAGTTTTGGTTGCCTTTTTTTTTGGCGCTTACCGGACCGAAAGACCGGCAGCGGTCAGTGGCGTTGCGAAAGCAAGCCGGGGAGACCTACACCTTCATTACGTTTTCTGCCTGCGGTCCTTTCGGGCCCTGCGTTACCTCAAACTCAACTTCCTGGCCCTCTTCCAGAGTCTTGAAGCCGTCGCCCTGAATGGCGCTATAGTGAACGAAGATGTCCGAAGAGCCTGGCTGTTCGATGAAACCATAGCCCTTCGAATTGTTAAACCACTTGACCTTACCGGATATTCTAGACATAACAACGAATCCTCCTAACGATTCGGTAAAACGGGGCGAGAGCTTGCAGAGCTTTCGCGCGACCTGGGTTAAAGCTTGTGAACCGGACGCGCTTTTTGGGGGCGCAAGCGGAACCACAATCAATAAAAAATGCATGGTGAAAAAGCGCTGGTTGGCGCGTTCATCATGCATGCTTACGGGGGAAAACTACAGAAGACATTGCTGTAAAGCTTGTAAACCGAAAAGCTTAGGATAATCTCGAGGCCTCAATTCAAACGAGGGCGCATCCTAAGCGAAAGCAATTTGGGCTGTCAAGAGAAAAAGGTCACTTGACTGCGCTCCTCAACAGATATTGCAATGGATTCACCGGCTGATCGTTGATTCGAATCTCATAATGCAGATGTGGACCCGTGGAGCGCCCAGTTGAGCCGACACGTCCAATGAGCTGAGCTCTTTCAACCTGCTGCCCCTGAGTGACATCGATGTGGGACAAATGTCCGTAGCGAGTAGTTAGCCCGCCGCCATGATCGATAACAACTAACTGCCCATAACCGTTTTGCCAGCCAACAAAAGTTACGCTTCCGCTCGCGCCTGCCACCACCGGCGCTCCCATTGCGGCGTCGATATCCTGGCCCGAGTGGAATTCATAAGAATTTCCGCCAAAAGGATTCCTGCGACCGCCAAAGCCGCTTTCCAGGTTGCCGACTACGGGCCAAGCCGACGGCGTGTAACCCCGCTCGCGCAAAACATTCTCATAAGCGCGTATGTTTCGTTCGAGTTGATTCATCTTACCTTCAAGTGCGGCCAAGCTGTTGGCATCAAGTGGCAGTGCCGGACCACCCGTACCTGGCAACGTCGTTTCTTCACTCATTACTCCCGACTTCTCCGCGAGTTTTCGCGAAGTGTCTTCAACCGCATCTACTCGATTGCTTAAAGAATCAAGTTCCCAGCGTTGACGCTCGTTTTCCTCGCGCAGACGTTGATTTTCGATCTCTGTCCTGAAATGCGCGGCCTGTTGCGTTAAGCCATAAAAGCCATAGAGCGCACCACAGAGCAGCGTGATCGCCAAAAGGACAAACATTCTGAGCCATCTCTTTTCGACGCAAAAGCGACGAATGTTGGAATTGGAACTAGGAGTGTGGGCAATTATGAAGGCATAAAACCGGTCGTCTCTAGCCATTGTCTTGTCTCTCCGATTGCGTCAGCGAAACAGGGGGGTAGCTGAAAGCAAATGAAACGCACAACACCAAAGGGCGACTTGTGCGGAGCTTATCTTTCTACGAGATTAGTTTTTGACCTGCTTGAAGATTGCAGCGGATGAATGAAACCTCGGATATCTGAGGTGAAAACCCATCCGGCCGGTGCTGCAAAGAAGCCTGACCCTATCACACGAGTTTAGGTCATTGCAACTGGCACGACGACCAGATTTGCTAGATATCTCTAACTTCGTCACGATGGCGGGAGCGGTCGCGCAGGATGGAAAAAATAATCATCACCAGCACTGCGACGAATATGACCACAATCAATACCTTGATGGCTCCGAGCAAAAAGCCACCGAGTGTGATTAGAGAACCGAGCAGGGTTATTACGAGGAGAATTATTGCGGTAATGCCGCCAATTGCTTTGAGAAGGAATGCCATAGTCCGAGCCGATCCTTGTTATTAAGTCCTAAGAACTTCTTTTGAACGGAATAGAATCAATTTCGTGCCGACCGAGTTGCGTAGTTTCTCCGGAGCGGAAGCGCGGTGACTCGACTGCCGAGCTTACCACCACAGACGGAGGTGGCCGCCGCGAGTCGAAGCGAATGACTCGACTGTTGGTACTGCGGCGTCGTACATAGTCAAAGAGCATGTAGGCGCCAAGCGCTACGAGAGCAACCGGAAGCAATTGTCGAACGGGAAGCTGCACACCGAGAAGCGTGTGAAGCAGGAACAGCGTGCCAATTACTATAAGTGTTATGCCCCAGGCAAAAGGATTTCCATACAAGCGGCGCGCGATTACATCCTCTTCTGTATCCGGTGTAAGTCCAGCGCGCATGAGTTGAGCCGTACGACAGGCATCCACGGCGGCAAAAAGCCAGGTACCCAACACGCCGAGAATGAAGAAATGCATGCCCTGCGTGAGCACGGCCATCTGAAAGAAACTTGCAAAGATCGCAAAGTGGACGATCGCTTTTGCAGTTTGCCCGTTGTAAGCAGCGCCGAGGCCGGGGACAAATGATAAGAGAGTGGCCACAAAAGGGGAACCATTGCGGTAGCTAACGGGAGATGCCGAGGATAATGAACCCTGACGAAGCAACTCGACACCGGCAACAATGCAATCCTGACAAAACGGGAAACCGCGAATCCGGTGGTCACAAGCAGAACACAGTCGGCGTCCACACTGGTTACACTGGACAACTGCCGGGTTCTTTGGATGGTAAGTGCAATACAACATCACTATTAATACCTACCGCGCGACTAGGGCTTGTTCTGCCGGTTCTTGACGGGAGCGCCGTTTTGTTTGGGTGATTGTTTCGGCTGATTGCCATTCGCGTTTTGTTCAGCGGCAGGTTGCGCGTCCTCAGATTGGCCACCCACTAATTCCTTAAGGCCCTTGGTAATCTCTTTTATTCCACCATTCGAGCCGCCGCCGGAACTCTGTTCAGCCAAACGCAAGCTGGCGCTGTAGACGCCACTAATAGAGCCGTCTGCGGATACAGTATTGGTTAGCACAAATACTGCCACGAGCAACATCGTCGCCACCGTGGCAAGCTGTGGAGAGATAATTGGATCGAGCCAGCCGCGAAGCCACGAAGCGAGCCTTTCGCCAAAAGATGCACGAATTTCCTGCGAAATCCTGGATTCTGACGTTGCCAGCAAGATTCTCTCATGAAGGCCGGCCGGCAGAGGCTTTTCCTCACCAACATAGATATAACAAGTACCAATGGCGCGCACGACTTCGCCCGGCAACTCTGTGCATCGGGCACACAGTACAGCGTGGCGTTCCCAGCGGTGATAAAGCGACGCAGGCAGAAACCCGTCGAGATAATCTGTGAGAAACTCTTCAAAATCCTCGCAGGTCATTGCCGTCTCGGGCATCGTGCTCAACAGAATTCGCGCCTCTAATTCTCTCGGAGGTTCGAAGCCACCGGCAGCCTGACAGGCCTGCATTGTGTTTTTCACTTCGCTCAGAGTTTCGTGACACACCGGGCAACGAAGAGCATGCTCGGCAAACGTCTTGTGCATATCAGCCTCAAGCACGTCATCGAGGTAATCCGTCAGCCGGTCTTCGAAATCGTTACAAAGCATCAAATTTTTTCTTCCCGCCCCAATCGCTTTTTAGTTGTTAACCGTGTCGCCCCCGCAGACGAAACAGTTTGTTGCTTATGCCTCACTCGCTGCTAACACTTTCATTCGCCGCAAAATTTTTGACAACTCAATGCGTCCTCGATTGATTCGCGACTTCACAGTTCCTTCCGGTATCTTCAACAGATCAACTATTTCCTGGTAGCTAAGCTCTTCAATATCTCGAAGTATTACGCAGGTTCGCAGGTCCGGCGAGAGTTTATCGATGCCGGCTTGCACCTGCGCACCTAATTCCTGACGCTCCATCTCTTGTTGCACTGAACGAGAAGAAGTGTGGAGGTGATAGGTGTGATCGGCGAGATCGTCAGCCTGGTTATCGTGTGGCGTGCGCTGTCGTTTTCTATAGTCGTCGATAATCAGATTGCGCGCCAACCTCATTAACCAATTTTGTAGGTCACCCTGCTTCGCGTCGTACTGTTCCAAAGATCTGTAAATCCTAATGAAGACTTCCTGAGTCAAATCCTCGGCGGCGTCCGCTCGCGAAGTAAAACGGTAAGCCAGGTTATAAATTCTCCGCGAGTAGCTGTGAACAATCTCTTCCCAGGCCGCCCCGTCCCCCGCGCGACACCTCCGAACCAATTCGGCTCCTTCGTTGGCAGCCAAAGCTCTTGCAGCCCCCACCTATTGCCTCTCCGCCTAAACTTATTTACCCCTCTTGAGCTCAAGCAACCGGCACTTCCCCTTGTTAAGACGGAATTACGATTCAGGGAAAAGGAAAGTTCCGGGTCGTTTCCGTGGCTTCCTCGATTCTGTGGCTGCTCGACTTTGAGCGCCGATCCCGGCAATTTAGTCCTTGCGATTTGTTGCAGAATTCGCGCGTTGGTTAGATTCGTAGCAAACCCGCAGCACCTGGACGGCGCCGGCCAAGCGGTGGCAGGTCACCGCACGCCAGGAAATTTCCGGCTTTCTTGCTCCGATGTTATGAACTGTAGTAGCCTTCGCGCGGCCCAATATCTTGTGGTTTACTTTCTCAGCAAGTCAAGCAGTTTACTAATTAATGAAGCCGATCACGCGAAAATACATTGAGTTTGGCGCGCTTTGCCTACTCGCCATCGGCATTCTCTGGTGGTTTGGCAGGAAGCTAAATTGGCTGGAGGTGCGCCAAGCCGTCAGCCATGCCAATCCGTACTTGCTCGGCCTCGCTGTGCTGGTAATCAGTTTGGCCTATTTTTTTCGTGCGGCTCGTTGGGGGGCGTTGCTCGCACCTCTTTCTCCTGCGAGTCTGCGAAACCTTTTCATTGCCACGACGGTGGGATTTGGCGCCGTGTTTCTGTTTGGGCGAACCGGAGAAGTCGTGCGACCCGTAGTTTTGCCCATGCGCGATCCTAAAATTCGGCCCAGCGCATCCTTCGTTACGATAATGGTGGAGCGAATCTACGACATGCTGGCTGTTGTCGTTCTGTTTGCCGTGAATCTTCTCTGGTTCACCCCGCCGACGAACGTGGGTGTTGAGTTTGGTCGGGTTCGCATGATTGGGATTATTCTTCTGCTAGTGGCGCTGGCGGGTGTGTTTGGTCTAACGCAATTTCGAAAAAAATCGCGCGGTGCGATTGGCTGGATTAAAAAAACAATTCAGGGACGACGCTTCATACCGAGCAGGTTAGCGCGAGCGGTAGTGAGCATCCTGGAACAACTCGCCAGCGCGCTCAGAGTGTTGGTCGACGCGCGCGAACTTGCTGTTACTGTCGGCTGGTCGGCTCTGGTCTGGCTGGGTATCACGCTGGCGAACCTGCTGGTGTTGCGTGCTTTCGGACTTCCATTTGGAGTGACTGAAACCATCTTCGTGCTCGGTTGGTCACTGGTGGGTTCGCTGGTGCCAACGCCAGGCGGGGCGGCGGGTGCCTTCCACGCTGCGACTGCTGCTGGACTGATCTTTCTTGGCGTTCCACGAGAGACTGCGGCGGCAATTTCTATTGTGCTGCATGTGGTCGATTTCGGTCCTGCTCTAATTTTCGGCATCTATTTCATCATTCGTGGTGACATCAACCTATCTCGCTTGCGCGCGAAAACATCCTCAGAATCCGTCGAACATGCGGTTGAGGATGAACCGATCGTCCCGGAGAAATTGTTCGTGGAAAGCGAACTGGAAGCAGCCGCTGCCAGGGATTGAACTTGTCGAAAAATTGCGGGCCCAATCCATTTCTGAGGATCAAATGCGATGAAGTGTCCATTCTGCGGTTATCTTGAAGACAAAGTGGTAGATTCGCGGGAGTCGCGCGAAGGTGAGGCCATCCGGCGGCGCCGCGAATGCTTACGGTGCGAACGAAGGTTCACATCGTATGAACGCATCGATGAGATTCCGTACATGGTCATCAAGAAGGATGGACGTCGTGAACCTTTCGACCGCAACAAGGTGATGGCCGGGCTGCTTCGCGCTTGCGAAAAGCGGCCGGTGCCGTCCGCGAAGCTCGACTCGATCGTGAATGCAATAGAAAAATATGTGCAGGAATCCTCCGAGCGTGAAAGACCGACTAGTAAAATAGGTGAAATGATTATGCGCCGCCTGAAAGAACTCGATAAAGTTGCTTACGTTCGGTTTGCTTCGGTGTATCTTGAGTTCGAAGACGTTTCGGAGTTTATGACCGAACTGAAACATCTGGTGCGTTCACGTGCCTCGGCAAGCAAGAAGAATTAGAAGTTTATGTCGTCGATTCTTTGTAGTCGTCACTTAATGCAAGGGATCGGCTGCAGAGCTGTCAAACTACGACGTGACTGCATGCGGGTCTATCCACATGATTAAACCCGTCCGCGCAACTGGCCTTGAGCGCCTCGAACTCCACCGCCTTCGTGATCGTGTCGGGCGTTTGTTTGCTGCGTTACAGGAGGCGACTGTAGCGGATGACCCACTGGCCTCGGAAACCTGGGCGCCGCCCGTGGATCTTTGTGAAACTACTGACGCGATAGTATTGCGGGTTGAACTCCCGGGACTGACGGCGGACCAGATTAAGATTGGCGCGACGAATACGCAGCTAAGGATTTGGGGTGAGAAAAAACGTCGCGTGCCGCGAAACAAGATACTCTCGCATCTATGTTCTGAACGTAGTTACGGCAAGTTTAGCCGCATAGTTCCAATGCGCTGGACAGTCAGTGTCCGGGATGCCACTGCCGAAGTGGCCAATGGAATGCTTACAATAAGGCTTCCCAAGATTGAAGATCGCAGGGGAGTTGAATTCAAGATTACGGTAAAGGACGCAAGTGGCGATAAAGCGTCGTCCCAGGCGGAGAGAACAGGGCAATAGCCCGACCATGAGCGAAGGCGCTTGGGTCACTCGGGGGCGCCACAATAGGCAAAGACAGGCATCAAACAAAGCAATAGCGAACCAGGCTGATATTAACCATGGCAATCATCAAAGACGCTGAAATAACCGAAGGCATTGAAGTAGCGGATAACGCTCAGGAGTTGCAGATTCCCAACGATCTGCCGGTGCTGCCATTGCGCGACATCGTCATTTATCCCTTCATGATCGTGCCGCTATTCGTTTCGCGCGAGAAATCCATCCGCGCAGTCGATGAAGCGCTCGGCGAGAATCGCATGATCCTGCTCGCCTCCCAGAGGGATCTCGACAAGGAAGAACCGACCGCCGATGATCTCTACAAAGTGGGAACCGCGGCAGTGATCATGCGAATGCTGAAACTACCCGATGGTCGTATACGAATACTGGTACAAGGACTCGCCCGCGCAGAAATCGAATCGGTAGACACTGCTGGGCAGTACATTCGCGCTCGCGTACACGTAATGGACGAAGTTCTTCCTCCCGAGCGTTCGCTGGAAGTTGAAGCCCTGGTCCGCAATGTCCGCGCTTCCATGGAGAAGGCCATCAACCTGGGTAAGAACATTTCGCCTGAGGTGATGGCAATCATTGCGAATCTGGATGACGCCGGACGGCTTGCGGATCTTTCGGCCTCCAACCTTGAACTCAAGGTCGAGGATGCGCAGTCGGTGCTCGACATTCCCGACACCACTGTAAGGCTGCGACGCGTCAACGAACTGCTAAACAAAGAGATCGAGGTGTTGACAGTTCAGCAGGAAATTAATACGCAGGCGCGTGCCGACATCGATCGTTCACAGCGCGAGTTTTACCTGCGCCAGCAGATGAAAGCCATCCAAAGCGAACTTGGCGAGGGCAACGAGCTGGCGGAAGAAGTGGCGCAGTTTCGCGAGAAGATTGAAACCGCTACCATGCCCAAAGCCGCCGAAGAAGAGGCGCTGAGGCAGTTGAAAAAACTTGAGCGTATGCATCCGGACGCAGCTGAGACGGCGACAGTCCGAAATTGGATGGAGATCATGACCGACCTGCCGTGGTCGAAGGCATCAGTTGACAACCTCGATCTACAAAAGGCCGAACGTATTCTGAATGAAGATCACTACGGCCTTGAGAAGGTCAAGGATCGAATCATTGAAGCGCTTGCAGTGCGCAAGTTGAAAGAGAAACCGAAGGGACCAATCCTTTGTCTTGTCGGCCCTCCGGGCGTAGGTAAAACCTCTCTGGGACGTTCGATAGCACGTGCACTCGATCGCAAGTTCATGAGATTGTCACTGGGCGGAGTCCACGATGAGGCTGAAATTCGCGGCCACCGCAGAACATACGTCGGCGCCATGCCCGGGCGTGTCATTCAATCGATTCAACAGGCCGGCACAAACAATCCGCTGATCATGCTGGATGAGATCGATAAGGTCGGCGCTGACTTCCGTGGCGATCCTTCCTCAGCTTTGCTGGAAGTGCTCGACCCGGAACAGAACAACAGCTTTCGGGACAACTACCTGGGCGTCACGTTTGATTTGTCCAACGTCATCTTTATGACGACGGCGAATGTGCTGGATACGATTCAGCCACCACTGCGCGATCGTATGGAGGTCATTCGGCTCGCCGGTTACACCGAAGAAGAAAAACGGGAGATTGCCCGCCGGCATCTGCTGCCAAAGCAGATGGAAGAGAACGGTGTCACCGCTAAGGATCTGCACATTTCCAAAACCGCACTGACTGCCATCATCCAGCAGTACACCCAGGAAGCTGGACTGCGGCAACTGGAGCGAGAGATCGGACGGATCTGCCGCAAGGTAGCGCGGCGCATCGCGGAAGGCCACAAGGGATCGGTCAGAGTCTCACTAAAAAATCTTCATGAGTTTCTTGGTGCACCCAAGATTATTCCCGAAGAAGTTCTCAAGAAGGATCAGATAGGTGTTGCTACCGGTTTGGCCTGGACTGCCGTCGGAGGAGATGTGCTTTTTATTGAGGCTCTCAAGATGAAGGGCAAGGGCAACTTGGTGCTCACGGGCCAACTGGGAGAGGTCATGCGCGAATCGGCGCAGGCTGCTTACTCTTATGCTAAATCGCGCGCAAAAGATCTGGAGATCAACGAAGAAGATTTCAATAACTATGATCTCCACATTCACATTCCGGAGGGAGCGATTCCCAAAGATGGACCCTCGGCCGGGATTACCCTGGCCACTGCAATGGTCTCAGCGCTTTCCGCGAGAGCGGTGCGAAAAGATGTGGCCATGACGGGAGAGATAACGTTACGAGGGAATGTCCTTCCCGTGGGGGGAGTAAAGGAAAAGGTTCTAGCCGCTCGCCGTGCGCGAGTTTCAACAATAATCTTGCCGCAACAAAACCGGCGGGACCTGGACGAGGTTCCCAAAGAACCGTTTAAAGACATAAAGTTTGTTTTCGTTGATAATATGCGCCAGGTGTTTCGAGAGGCACTAAAAGAGAAGGTAGTGCCGCCGGTTAGCTCCGGACCGCGGCCACAGAGAATGCCTCAGGCGGCAGCCGCCAGACCAGCCTAAAATTCGGTGAAAAAGACTATTATGAAGGTGCGGAATTCTTGTTAACTTTGCGAAGTTTTATACAACTCCGCGAACGTTTCTTGAATCTTATTACATGGCTGTTTGATACAAATTTTGCATTGAGAGACGAACGCGATTAGTTACCCTTTTTCGCCAATCTCATTGAAAATTTTATTCAACACTGACCTTTTTTGATTCGTTCAAAAAGCCCTGAGCAGCCCGACAGTTATTAACGAATGTCCGAGTATTTTAGGAGTTTAAGATAATGAAGTTTTACAGAAAGTCTCCCTCTGGTCTTGCCGCCCTCGCATTAATCCTGACACTTTCAGCTATCTCTTTTGCAAAGGGACATGAAAGTAGTTTTTCCAGTATTCACATTAAAAATTTCGGGCAAGTGGACGAACGCTTCTATCGCGGTGCGCAGCCGAAAGAAGAGGACTATAAAGACCTGGCAGCGCTTGGCATTAAGACAGTAATCGATCTGCGCGAGGATTCTGAGTCTTACGAAAAGCGTGACGTCGAAGCCCTGGGCATGCACTATGTCAACATCCCGATGGGTGACAAGGAGTATCCAAGGCTTGAACAGGTCAGTCAGTTTTTGAAACTAGTTGATGATCCAGCGACGGGCAAGTTTTTTGTCCACTGCGCCGGCGGACGTCATCGTACCGGCGTTATGGGCGCGGCCTATCGCTTCAACCATGATCACTGGAACTTTGATCAGGTATACACCGAGATGAAGGACTACGACTTCTACACTCGCTTCGGGCATGGAAAGATGAAAGATTTTGTGCAGGACTACTGGCAGCAGATCCAGGCAAAACAGGCTACCGCTAATGCACCTGCAACCGTGACTCGCTAAAACCAAAATCTTACTGATTGCAAAAAAGGGCTGCTTAAATCGAGCAGCCCTTTTTCTTGGTTAACCGTTTAGAGAGCGGGGCCTGTCCGCTAATTTTCAAGCGGGCGTAGCAAGGTCGGCTTTTTGAACTTAAATTCCACTCTATTGGTAGATGTAAGAGAAGCTCTTTTTCTGTTCCCACTCGATGCTGGCCACACTAGCCGAGTCGACCGCGAGGATCTGCTCGCTGAATTCGTCAGTCGTCACTAACGGACTTAGCTCCACCTCATAAACCAGACTGCCCATCGACTCGTCGGCGTTTTCTCGTTCGATGCCGCGTAGCTCAGAAACAAAACCATGACGCTTGAGAAGATCTCTCAAGACTGTCTGTGTCGTGGCGACATTTCGCGTGCTAACTTTCAGCTCCATTGTGCGCGAAACCTCGCCGGCCTCCCGGTATTCAAGAATCCAGAGTACCAACAGAGCGAAGACGGTGAGAATGACCGCCAGATCCCAACGTCCGAAGCCCGCGGCCAGACCGACCGCAAGACTAATCAAGAGCACCGTAATCTCTTTCGGATCGCGAATGTTCGTGCGGAAGCGAACCACAGAGACTGCTGCAAATATTCCGAATGCGCGCGCGGCGTTGTCGCCGACAATAATCATTAAAGCCGCGGCGACAATGGCAAGAAGTATTTGCGTTTGGCCGACATAGGGATTGCGTTTCACAATCAGTAGAGGCTTGCGTGGCCTGAAAGCCAGGGCTGCTCCCAACAATGCTGCGAGCATTAGCCTGAGAGTAATCCTTGCAATCACCTCGACCCAACTCTCGCCTTGTACGATGTGCGCCTCGCTCTGTGGCACCCCGAACAGACGGTCAAGAAATGTGTCGTTTGCGGGAGCCGCGGCCGGAGCAGGGCGGCGTTCTGGCGTAATTTCGTTTACTGCTGACGGAAGCGTTTGTCTTGTCGCTTCGTTTTGAACCATCCTACCGGCGATCAGATAGACAGCGAGCGCGCTCATGCCCAGAACCAACACAAACACGACAATTAGCGTTAGTATTTCTCGTCTTCTTCTGGAATTGAGCTTGACCATAGGATCTTGCCGCCTTTTCAGGCTTGGATTCCGTCTGCAGCCGCACTCTGGAGGTCAATGAAAAATGTTTGGCTGTCAAATGGCTTCTCGCCTGCGTCGCGCGTCATCACCGCATACGAACCATCGGGCTGCAGTTGTCTCGTCTTCACGTTGTCGCGAAGATAAGCGGCAAGTAGAACGTTCTTCAAATAGTGTTTCAATGCTCGATCCGAAATGGGAGCAACTACTTCGATCCGGTGTTTTAGGTTCCGCGACATCCAGTCGGCACTGCCGATGTAGACCTCTTCAGCCCCACCGTTTGCAAAATAGAGAACACGACTATGTTCGAGAAAGCGTCCGATGATATTTCGCACGGTAATATTTTCCGACAAGTCGGGTACACCGGGTCGAAGCATGCAGATGCCGCGGATAATAAGGTCAATCTTTACCCCCGCCTGCGATGCCTCGTATAACTTCTCGATAATCTCCTTATCGGCCAGCCTATTGATCTTGGCCAAAATGTACGCGGGTTGGCCTGCCTGCGCATGGTTGATTTCGCGTTCGATGAGTGCAGTCATTTTTTCGCGAAGGTTTACAGGCGCAACCAGCAGCTTGCGATATTCGATTTGCCTTGAACAGCCGGTCAAGTAGTTAAAGAGCTCGGTTGCGTCCGCCCCGATCTCATCATCTGCGGTAAACAAACCGACGTCGGTGTAGGTGCAGGAAGTAGTCGGATTGTAGTTTCCTGAGGCGATGTGCATATATCGCTTGAGCGAATCGCCTTCGCGCCTGACTACAAGAGTGAGCTTACCGTGGGTTTTCAAGCCGAGGATTCCATAAACTACATGGACGCCTGCTTCGTCCAACTTTCGGGCCCACTCGATATTGTGTTCCTCATCAAACCTTGCTTTTAGCTCAATCAGCGCCGTGACCTGTTTCCCCTTCTCGGCAGCTCGAATAAGAGCAGGAGGAATAGGAGAGTCGGGGCCCGTTCGATAAAGACAGATCTTAATGGCCACAACTTCGGGGTCTTCTATAGCTTCGTTGATGAAATCGGTGACGCTGTCGTAAGAGTCGTAGGGGTGATGCAGCAGGACATCCCGCGCCTTGAGGATGTCGAAAATTGATTCCTTGTTCCGCCATTCTGGTCGAGTCGGGGAGAACGATTCATCCTTCAGGTCCGGACGGTTCAAATCGTATAGCGACATGAAGTCCTGAAGTTTGAGAGGCCCGTCAGACACATAGACATCTTCAGACGAAAGGTCCAGAGACTCCGTCAGGTATGCAATCATCTCTTCCGGCATGCCGGCTGAGACTTCAAGCCGGACTGGTGTGCCAAAACGTCGTTGCCGTAATTCCCGTTGTATCAAACGCAAGAGGTCTTCGGCTTCATCCTCGCGAATCTCGATATCAGCGTCACGAGTAACCCGAAAGCGATGACACCTTCCTGTAATCATGCCCGGAAATAGAGACTCGAGATTTGCCTCAATCAGTTCCTCAAGCAGCACGAACTTCGTGCCAAACTTGCCGACCGGAACCAGACGCGGCACTACCGATGGAACCTTGATTCGCACGAAGCGGGGCTTGTGCCTTTGCTTAGGATCGGCTGGCGAGTGGCCGGGAGGAGCTTCAACCATCAATCCGAGGTTCAAGCTAAGCGGAGAGATATAGGGAAACGGGTGACTCTGATCAACTGCGAGAGGAGTTAGGATAGGAAAGACCTTCTCCATAAAATAGCTTCGCAGTACTTTTTGTTCGTCCGCCTCTAATGAGTTGTAGTCCAGCACGTGAATACCTGCAGCTTCCAATTCCGGCAGGATTTGTTCGTGCAGACATCGTGTTTGCTTTTTCAGCATGGGAAGCGCGCGTACCCTAATCTCCCGGAGTTGTTCCTCAGGGGTCATTCCGTCGAGCGACAACTCGGTAACGTTTTCCTCCAACTCTTCTTTGAGCCCTGACACTCGAATCATGAAGAATTCGTCCAGGTTCGAAGAGAAGATAGCCAGGAATTTCAGTCGCTCGAGCACTGGATTGCTTTGGTCGAGTCCTTCCTCCAGTACGCGCTTATGAAATTCGAGCAGGCTCAACTCGCGATTGAAAAAGAGACGAGTGGCGCCAGCGGCGGTCGGAAGTAACGCCGGCAGCCGGGCTGTATCCTGGCCATTGCGTGATAGAAATTCTTTTCTTAAGGCAGTAGACATTCGTTTTTCCTGATTATGCTGGGGGAGATGCAGCTATTAGCTTAAACAAAAAGGGACACCCGTCCCGGAAAGACTAAGCCGAGCGAAAGTTGTGCAATGAGTGTTCCAAACCAGGTTTATGAGGCTAAAGGCTGATCGGAAGGTTGGCTAACAGGCACATTCTCTACAGAATGATCGCAAAAACGCCACCTAACTGTACGGAATTAATCCAGCGAAGCCGCACTACTGGGTCGGCCTGCTAGAACTCGTTTTTGGAATTTCGTAAGCTTGCTTTGCGGGCACCTGAAAAAACTCAGCAGTCTCCAAAATGTACGCGGTGAGTTGATTGCCATAAACGCAACCAGTATCCAAGCCTATTGCGTGCCTGGATCGCCTGGGCATTGGCGAGGGCCAATGACCAAAAAGGATGATCTTGTCGTCATCGTAAACCTCGTACCAGGGAATGCCACTTCTGCTGGTTCTATCGGGTCCCAGGGTCCTGAGTTCAGTAAGATCTTCGGGTGCTTGCTCGTCGAGCCGAATGCCCGGGCGTACTCCAGCATGAACCACCGCATGTGAGCCAAGGTCAATTACCAAAGGCAAAGAACTCAAATAATTGGTGTAGCGTTCCCGCTCGCTCTCCAGCTCATCACACGTACGCTTTTGGGAGTCCTGGAGCTCGGATTTTTGCCCTTTCCAGAATTTGAGAATGGCCAGATCATGGTTACCAATCACTGAAGAGAAACGTTTGTCACTACTGAAGAGGTCCAATACTTCTTTGTTCTTTTTACCCTTCACAATGAGATCGCCTACGGCCACAATGCGATCGTTTCCTGTCAAACCCGCCCTTTCCAAAAGAGAAACAAGCTCGTCGTAGCAGCCATGAATGTCGCCTATTACAATTGTGCGTGTCATCGGTTCCTCTTTAAGTTTCAAAAGGAAATAAGGCAAGCCCGATTGAATGTTTGCGAACAAAGTTTCGGGCTATTCATCGCCCAAAACATCGCGTCAAAAGCTATGCCACCAGGTGCAAACGACTTCATGCAGTTCAGAGGGTAGCCTAAAAGGGTCGCCTTAAGTCGCCTTAAATGGAACCTTAAGCGCACACAGCCGGTCTAACTAACGCGCAACCTCCACGGAGGGAGGTGCATCTTTATCTTTGTCCGGCAGAAATCCAGTGGAAAAGTTCACCATTTTGCCGTCTATGTAGAGTGTGGACGTGTTTGACACCCCGGAAAATCGTGTGATAACCTCCGGCTTGACTTTGGCTTCGTTACAGAGGCTATTTTGGGTCATCCAACGCATTACAAATGGCGAGAAGCCTGAGACCTCGCAAACAATTTTTGGATACCGCTTTGCGAATAACTTCCGGTAAAACCGGTCGCGAAACCAGCATTAATATCGGCGAAGGAGAACGACAACTGATGACGACGAGTTACCCGACCTTAATAGCGCGTATCACGCTATTTGCGGCGCTCGTCCTATCGGCTTTCGGTGTTTACGCACAGGTTCCCGCCGGCGGTTCGTCCGCGCGCGATATTCCAACCGCAGTTCAGCAATCAGAGGAACAGGTCTCGAAAGTCATCAATGCGGCGGAGGATCACTTCCGCAAAGGCAAATTAAACCTGGAAGATAACAAACGCGATCAGGCGCGTGATGAGTTTGACAAAGCCGTAGACTCGATACTGGAATCGGGGCTGGATGTCAGAGCGAATCAACGCCTCCAGGGTTTCTATCTGGAACTCGTCGAACGCATTTATCGCGAAGAAGTCCCACTTGGGCGCAGCCCGGTTCAGACGAACGTAACCGAGTTGGTTGCCCAGAACGCAACTTCAGGAGCGGCCGCACAACAGAAAAGCGAACCGCCACAGATTGGGTTTCGCGAACAGAAGTTTGAGCCGTCTCCTCTGGATGAGCTGAGCAAGCTGGTTCTTACGGACGACGAGAAAAATGTTTCCCAAGCCGATGTCCTGGCGCTCGAACAAGCAAAGCAGAACGTAAACTTTGCCTTCACGATCAACCCGCTGATCCAACAATACATAAACTACTACCAGGGTCGTGGTCGAAGCACGATGGAATCCGGACTGCGCCGGTCTGGTCAGTTTATGAGAATGGCGCGTCAGATATTCAAAGAAGAAGGCGTGCCGGTTGACATCACCTGGTTAGGCCAGGTTGAAAGCGCCTGGAAACCAAAGGCTGTATCGTGGGCCGCGGCGTCGGGTTTGTGGCAGTTCGTGCCCAGCACTGGCCGTCAGTTTGGTCTTCGTCAGACCGCCTGGATTGATGAGCGCAATAGTTTCGAACAAGCGACCCGCGCATCCGCCAAATATCTTAAGAGCCTGGCCGCGCGTTACAACGGCAACTGGGAATTGGCGATGGCCGCCTACAACACGGGTGCCGGCAATGTTGATCGTGGAATATCCCGAGCGGGCACAGCAAATTTTTGGGCAATCTATCCCTACATTGCGCAGGAAACCCGCAACTACGTTCCTAATATCCTGGCGACAATTCTGATTGCGAAGAACCCGGAAAAATACAGCTTCAAAGGCATTCGTCCGGAATCGCCGATGGGTTATGACGTGGTGCAGGTAGCGAACGCCACAAATTTACAGCTCGTTGCCGAAGCAACCGACACCAGTATTGATTCGATTCGTAATCTGAATCCAGAGCTCAGGCGAGATGTTACACCAAGGGGCGAGGCCTACAACGTTCGCGTTCCCGGCGGCAAGGGAAAACAGTTTTACGCCCTGCTTAAACGAATTCCAGCGGAACGCCGCGATTCAGCTCGCGTGATTTCCGTCGTTCCCGGGGAAGACCTCCAGAATGTTGCCAATCGAACCGGAGTGAGTCTGGCCCAATTGCAGGCGATGAACAGCGGCGTGGATTTGAAGTCGACCAATAAGCTTGTAGTGCCCAACAGCAACGTGCGCTTAACTCTTTATCGCCGCAAGCCCGGGACGACTGAACCTGCTGCCTCGGTCCTGACCAAGATTCGCGCGCGTAAGGGCGACACCATCGCGCGCATTGCCGCCGCGCGAAATCTCGATGCCAATGAAGTAGCCCGGTTAAATGGAGTTACCCCGGAAGTCGAGCTTCACGCAGGACAAGAAATCAGATTGCCCGCAACGGCTGCCGCTGCTCCGTCGCGTCGCAGATAGTTTGTCCGAGTTTGAAAATCTAACGCCTCTGTTTCGTTGACACCCTCGACGAGAAAGTTCTACTGAGCGCGCTTTCGAATTTGTCCCGAAGCGCGCTCGATTCGTTTTCACCCACCGCTTTCCTTAATGCTCTTCCATCTCCGCTGTTTTCGCAGAGGAAGCACCTCCATGCTCTTTCGCACTCTTTCAGCGGCTGTCTATGGCATCAACGCGGACCTCGTCGATATCGAGGTGGATCTGACGCCCGTGCGTGGCGAGGCGGAGTCGCCGTTGTCCGTGACGATCGTGGGGTTGCCTGATGCCGCCGTGCGCGAGTCTCGGGAACGTATTCGTGCCGCGATCACCAACTGCGGATTCTTCTTTCCGTTTCAGAGAATCACTATCAACCTGGCTCCGGCCGATGTGAGAAAGGAAGGCGCCAGTTTCGATCTCCCCATTGCGCTTGGCATTCTCGGCGCAAATGGCGATCTCGCGGAAGAGAACAGTCTGATCGATCTTCTTTGTGTGGGCGAGTTGTCACTTGATGGGCGTGTCCGTCCGATCAAAGGTGCGCTGCCGATAGCAATCCTTGCGCGCGAGGCCTTGATCAAGCATGTAATTCTTCCTGATGAAAACGCGAAAGAGGCGGCCGTCGTTTCCGGTGTAAATGTTTACCCGGTTGCCGATTTGCGCAGTGCGGTTGAATTAGTAGCCGCTTTACGCTCTTCCAATCCACCACAGCCATTGATTATTGATCCGGCTGAAGTTTTGATGCGGTCGGATCACTATAACGTGGACTTTCGTGAAGTTCGCGGCCAACTTTCCGTTAAGCGAGCGCTGGAAGTTGCCAGTGCCGGATCTCACAACATACTGCTGATCGGTCCGCCAGGTTCTGGTAAGACGATGCTTGCCAAAAGGCTGCCGACGATTCTGCCGCCGTTGGAATTTGAAGCGGCGCTGGAACTGACAAAGATTCATTCTGTCGCGGGATTGACCGGCCGCGCCGGGCTGGTGACAGAGCGGCCTTTTCGGTCACCGCACCACACAATTAGCGACGCCGGGTTAATAGGTGGCGGCGCGGTCCCACGTCCAGGTGAAGTTTCGCTGGCGCATCAGGGTGTCTTATTTCTCGACGAATTGCCGGAGTTCGACCGCAGCGTCTTGGAAGTGTTGCGTCAGCCGCTTGAGGATCAGAAAGTCACAATCAGCCGTGCTGCGATGTCGTTGACGTTTCCTGCCTCATTCATGTTGGCAGCTGCTATGAATCCCTGCCCTTGTGGCTTCTGGAACGATCCAACGCGCGAGTGTCGCTGTACGCCGCTGCAGATTCAACGCTACGTCGGT